>DATNOY010001148.1:0-2659 GCA_036703495.1 Coleofasciculaceae cyanobacterium | reverse complement strand
TCCTGAACCTTGAATAATGGCTAGGAGCGGGGGGATAGCCCCCCTATTTTTTGGGTACTTTGCTGCCAAACTCTGATTGATTAACTTTACAATCCTTAACAAAACAGATTTTTTTGGCAAAATAGAGAAGTCCAGGTTCTTACCATCAACCTTAGAAGAGCAACATGGGATCGCCATCCGATCGCGAACTAGAACTGACTAGCGAACCGTCTGCCTTGATGGAGCAGCCGATCCAGGCAGTGATGCCCGATTCTCATGCGATCCAGCACCTTGAGAATGCTCTCAAGGATATTTACTTTGTCAGTGGGCTAGGGGCCGATGAACGGGTGTTCCGCCTGCTGAAATTTGACGGCTATCAGCCAGTTCACATTCATTGGCTGGCTCCCCAGCGGGGTGAGCCGATCGCAGAGTATGCGAAGCGATTAGCGGCCCAAATCAAGTCGGAGCGCCCTACTATCGTTGGCTTATCGTTTGGCGGCATGATTGCGGTTGAGATTGCCAAGCATATGGAGGTGGAGCAGGTGATTCTGATCTCCAGTGCCAAAACCAAGTTTGAAATTCCTTTCTACTTCAAACTATTTCGGTATTTGCCAATCCATCGGATATTCCCGTTTAAGAGCCTACTCTGGGCTGAGTATAGGTTGGGCTACTGGTTGTTCAGCGTCCAGTCTCCAGATGAACGCCAGTTGCTCAGGTCAATTTTGCAGGACACAGATGCCCACTTTCTTAAATGGGCCCTTCATCAAGTCGTGACTTGGGGCAATGAGTTGATTCCGGACAATCTTTGTCATCTGCATGGTTCCAGCGATCGCGTTTTCCCAATTCGCTTTGTTACGCCTGATCTAACGGTAGAGCAGGGCGGGCATCTGATGATCTTGAATCGGGCAGCTCAGGTTTCCACCTTGCTTGGACAGATCATTTCCCCAAGTTCATTGCCCCCAGTCTATCGCTGACTGTTTCACCATAATCATTAGACTTAATCGGAAATAAGGTTTTCGGTTTGGGAAATGGTTTGTGGTGCGGCTCCGCCGCACCGCAAACCATTTCCGATTAAGTCTATTGTGCTAACCGCGCAGTTTTGCTTTGATTGAGTCATGGCAGACTTGAGATAGAGGACAAAGCAAGATACGCTTGTATTGATGTATATCTTTGGTATGTCGTTCAAAATTAACGGCTCTCTGATAGAAAGCTGTTGTCTGTCATTCACTCCCTTAAGTTTTCCAAGTATTTTTTCAGAATCAAAGCGGCCGGGGGAGGAGACGGGCATAAACCCAAATCCCGATAAAATGACTGGTTTTGTGACACATGCTGTGGAGTGCATAGAAAAAGCTATATAGTTGACTTCTCTATCTCCTGCTATAGGGTCTAGGATTGTGCCCAATGTGCCTCATTCTTGTGGTTGACGATATTGAAGATAACGTCGATGTCCTGCAAACTCTCTTGCAATCTGAAGGCTATGCCGTCGAGACTGCTGCTAGCGGTTGGGCAGCTCTGCGTAAGCTGAAAGCGATCCAGCCTGATCTGGTGCTGCTAGATGTCATGATGCCCGATATGACCGGCTATGAGGTAATGCAGCGCATTCGAGATAACGAAAGCTTTGCTACAATTCCGATCGTCATTGTCACGGCCTATACCGATATTAGTGAAACCGAAGCCTTAGCCATGGGCGCAAATGGCTTTATCCGAAAGCCTATTGACTATAATCAACTCCTGACGACCGTAAAAGTATTGTGTGAATCGCAAAAAAGTAAATAATGTCGAATCATCTGCCCTGTAGCAATTTTTAACTGAGTCCAGTCCAGATGATTTTTTGAAAGCTGCGTTCCACGAGGCTTTCAAAAAATCATCTGGCTTTAGCCGAGTGCACACCGCTACAAGGATCTCATTTGTCCTCCGGGTTAGTGCGAACGGTGGGTCTGTCGAAGAACATCGATAATGTAACGATCAATACTTTCTCTCGGACTCAGTTTGTTAATAGTGATTACAGACGATTTAGCAAAATACATGCTAACTGATTTGAAAAATTGGCAGGGAGGCGTTACACTCAATCAGTCATCGATCTTAATAGGAATTCGCTTCTAGGGTTCCGGTCTAGCCGATTAATGCTAGATGTCTGGTCCAAGAGAAGCAGCCAGCACTCAGATTTTTAGAACTTGCAAGTTTAGAAAGTCTGGATTGGTCACACGGCGGGAGAAAAGCCCGGGAGAGCCACATAGCAGTTGCTTACTGTCTAGGGCTTCCTGGGCTTTTGCAATTCAAGTGGCCGATTCGGTTAGGGTTTGGGCAAGCGATCGCCCGATTTGCTAGATTTTGGAGGATATTTATGGCTACAAATTTTGAGATAGATCCATCTCTGGTCACCTGGGACGAAGTGATTCCGGGTGGGGCTTACTGGTCGCGCGTGATTCCCCGAGGCATGACGTTACGGATTGTCGATTTAGAAGGATCGCGAGGCGTTTCACTGCTCTGCTATAACGCGGATAGCGTCATTGAACGATACAACGCAGCGGATACTGCCAAGATTCAGTTCAACGCTTTTTTAAAGAAAGGTCGGGTGTTATATTCCGACATGGGACGAATTTTGTTTTCCATTACCGAAGATACCTGCGGGCATCATGACACGCTGTCTGGGTGCAGCAATGGGGCCACGAATGCAGCT
>DATNOY010001147.1:0-6447 GCA_036703495.1 Coleofasciculaceae cyanobacterium | reverse complement strand
ACTGGCTTCCTTCAAACGTCCATCAGTCTGCAAGTCGATTTGATACAGTTGTCCATCAGGGGCAGGAGGTTGTCCAATACTGCCAATGCCTAACTGCAAGTTTTGTTGATTCAGGGCAGTAATGACATCCTGAGCGGTCAGGCTACGGCTAGCTAACTGTTGGGGGTCGAGCCAAATTCGCATGGCATAACGGCGATCGCCAAAGGCAACCACACTACCAACGCCCGGAATACGCCGTAGGGAATCCAGGACATACAGATCAGCATAGTTGCTAATAAAGGTGTCGTCGTAACGGTCATCCTCGCTGTAAAGCGCCATTGCCAAAACGATCGCACTGGATTGTTTGGCAACCGTCACCCCTGTTTGTCGCACAACTTCGGGTAACTGGGGTTCTGCTTGCAGCACTCGGTTCTGTACATCCGAGTCCGCTACATTCAGGTCATACCCTTGCTGAAATGTGATCACGATTCGGCTCGTGCCATCGTTGCTGCTGGTAGAACTGATGTAGCGCATCCCTTCCACGCCATTAATTTGTCGCTCTAAGACCGTGGTCACCGTATCTTCCACGACTTGGGCACTGGCACCAACATAGTTTGCAGTCACCACAATTTGGGGTGGGCTAATGTCGGGGTACTGCTCAATGGGTAATGTTGGAATGCTGATCAGCCCCACGATGAGAATAACGAGGGCACAAACGATCGCAAAGACAGGTTTCTTGATGAAAAAATTGACAAACATATCCAATACCCAGGGAATGAAGTGGGCTAAACCTTGTGCGAAACAGAGTGTGAGTGAAGATAAGCGTTGAAATTCTGTGTAGAAGGTTTGGCTTATTGCGACGCGATCGCCATTCCTTCTCTCAATGCAAACAGGTTAGAAACAATCACCTTTTCTCCTGGCTTTAATCCGCTCAGGACTTGGTATTCGTTGTCCTCAATGCCGCCCAGTTCCACTAATCGTTGCCGCGCTACAAATCCGGTTCCTGAGGGTTCAGCCACAAACACAAAGGTTTCTCCACCCAAACGGGCGATCGCGGTCGTGGGAACCTGGACTCCAGTTCGTTGAGTTTGGACAACGCTAGCTCTGACAAACTGATCGGTTCG
The DNA here is from genome assembly GCA_036703495.1 of Coleofasciculaceae cyanobacterium. Taxonomy (GTDB): domain Bacteria; phylum Cyanobacteriota; class Cyanobacteriia; order Elainellales; family Elainellaceae; genus Drouetiella. The sequence goes on along the minus strand of DATNOY010001147.1, from coordinate 5,344 downwards.
TAGTTGTCCGTTGGTGTTATTGAGTAACGCCTTCACCAAAACAGACTGCGTTGTACCAGCCGTATTGGGGGCAATGAAAAAAATCTGGCTCGTTCCTAAACGGTTTCCCTGTCCATCCGTCACATCGACTGAACTACCGATTTGTAGACGTGATGCCTGTTCCGCCGGGACTGAAAAATTGACTTCAAGCTGATCATTCTCTGCAACGGTGAGCAGCGATGTAGACGTATCCACAAAATCTCCTACTTTCACAGGAATGTCGCCCACCACACCCGCAAATGGAGCCGTAATCTGGAAGTACTGAAGCTGTACCTGCTGTTCTTGAATGCGTGCCTGTGCTTCTTGAACCGCTTTCTCAGCCCGAACAACGGACGCGCGTTGTGCCTGAATCTGTTGGTCAATCGCCTGTAGACTGGCTCTGGCAACCTCCAACCGACTGGCGTACTGATCTCGTGTTTGTGCAGAAACTGCTCCTTCCGTGGCAAGTGCCTCATAGCGATCGCGTTCCACTTGGCTCAGTTCCATCTCTGCGACTTTGGATAACCGCTCTGCTTGCAGCGATCGCAACACCGCATTGGCATTGTCCACATTCGCCTGTGCTGAAGCCACACTGGCATGGGCACTGTTGACCACCGCTTGCTGCTCAGAGGGGTCGATTTGAATCAACACGGTTCCAGCCGCTACCCGTTGACCAGGAGTCACGAGAATCCGGGTAATTTGCCCTTGAGTGCGGGGACGTAAGGTGACAGAACGACGAGATTGCAGATTGGCGACAAATTCTGATCGTTCCTCAATCGTTTTTGCCTGTAATGTGATGGTTTGAACAGGCATCGGAGGCTGTTGAGCCGTTGCAGTGGATTGATCCACTGAAGCCAGCCCACGCCACCACACAAATCCTCCGCCACCTAGCAGCAATAGCATGAGGAGTAACCAGAAAGGCGATCGCCATCTTACTGACTTGGGTAATGCTTGATCAGCATTCTGAGCAGACATTGAAAGTTCAGATGATTTCATTGTTTACCACCGCTCAATCAAACGTGAATTGGCATGACGAGAGGGGCTTTCATCTGACTTGGGTTGAGCATAATAATGCTGTTCAATCCAGGCACGAACTTCTTCTTCAGATAGGGCATGAAAGCGAGTTCCCGTCAGGGGATCATCGATAATCCACCAGGTGTTGCCGTTGCGATCGCGCTTTTGCCAAATGAAGGGATCTGCACTACCGATCAGGGCGTGGGCGATCGCTCTTGCTGCTTGATTTAACCATTGGTTAACTCCCTCAAATTGAGGTCTAAACCCATCTGAGCGTTTTGATGACTCATTTTGCTCTACGTAACTATTGAACAATCCAACATGACCTTTCATGTAATTCTCCAGTCGATTAAAGTTTTTCAATTAGGATTAGCGTAAATTCTCTAGTTAGCCGGAGAGTCAATAGGAATAATCGAAAAGAAATCAGATTCTGAACAAGAAATGCAAGTTATTTCTTAGAAAAATAACTTCAAAACAACATCAACAAAAATAGCCTATGAGTTGATAAAACATAGGCTAAGAAGTTACTAAATTAAAGCGTTGTTACACTCGTTCAATGATCGGACAAATTGTTTCTTCAGGATGTTCAGGGATACTTTTCCATCCTGATAAAAGACCACTCAATTCTTGTCTTAGAACGTGTAGCTGTTGAATTTGCTGTTCAATATCTTGCAGCTTATCCTGAAGCTTGACCTTGATATGGTCACAGGGTAAATCACCCTGGTCATGGACATTCAAAAGCTCTCTAATTTCTAGGAGGGTTAAACCAAGACTTTGAGCACGTTTGATGAACCGCAAGCGCCCAAATACATCGGAACTAAACAGCCGATAATTGCCTTCTGTCCGACCAAAGGTTTTCAGCAATCCTAACTCGTCATAGTAGCGAATGGTTTTGATCGGTAGCCCACTCTCTTTCGCTACTGAGCCAATCCGATGTAATGTTTCCTGAGCTAACATGGCAACCTCACCAATGTGATAACTTCATTCTAAACTCTCCACCTGGCTGGAATGTCAAGCCCTATTGATACCCATCTATTTCAAGGGGTTTAATGAGGCAGAAGTCTTGCTGTATCATAATTCTGCGTGACTAGCGCGAAGAGATACCTCCCAAAATTTTGGAGGTTGGCAAAGCGTTGGGTTGCGCAAAAGTTGACATTGATTGAGGGACGTTTTTTCATGACAAATCATCTGGACGGTGTGCAACGTCATCCGTTTGGGTCAGATCACGGACAAGGACCACAGTCAGGAGATTCCCAGCTTACTTCTGGTGGTTCACTGCCTTTTCTAATGGGTGTGACGATTCCAAGCGGACGGGAACTGATATTGCTGAGTGGACATACGCCTCCTGTCATCGACCCCACGGCTCCGCCCGATAGCATCCAGGCATTTGGAGATACTTACAAGCAAACCGTTGGTGCTTTGCAGGAATTGCAACAGTCGTTGGAGCAGCTTGGGCTGACGATGAGTGCTCTGGTCAAACTCCAGGTGTTTCTGGTTGGAGATCCCGCTCTTGGTGGACGCATGGACAGCGAAGGCTTCTCACGGGCGTATGCCGAATTTTTCGGGACACCAGAGCAACCCCATCTGGTAGCCAGAACCAGAGTACAGGTCGTGGGTTTGGTCAATCCTGGCTGGCTGGTTGAAATCGAGGCGATCGCGGTGCGCTAAGCATATTATGGAAAGCCCTCAAAAGACGCTTCAAAACCATTCCCCTCTGGAGAAGCGCACATGATGCCTGCTTGAATCTCATCACCAAGTAAATAGGTCAACCTGAACAGTCTGTACTCTAAATTGTCGTCTTGGTAAGAGAGGTGGATAGCCTCCCGGCAACGTTCGACGCGCAAGTGTAGGACTTCGGGCGGATTGGGCAGCGGAGTCATGGACCAGTCGGAATAGTCATGGGTAACAACAGCGCTGAGATTTTGCACTCCATCGACAAATTCAATGCCAGTTTTTATCCAATGTTTTTCGTCAAAGCGGAACATGATTCCAGCCTGATCATAGAGGTCTTTGTAGTTTCCTCGAATGCCAACCTCCATCACAAAATCAGTGCTAAAGGTATTGAAGTAAAAGTGACCTGAGTCGCGAATGAAGCCATAGTGGGTCGTGCGCCAAAAGTCTGTTTTGGGAGAGGTTTTAACGGTCAGCCTATTGTCTGAGTGCTTCCATTCAGTCGGTTCATTGAGCCATTGCATGGGATACCTCAAGTATATGTGTTACCGTTCTCGTGAACGCCAAATGGTATTACCCACACCGTATTGCACAACCAACAACAAACCTCCTACCATTGCCAAATTTTTCATAAACATAATCTGCTCAAGTGGGTCAGTAAAGTTGCTGTGGAAGATAAACCCGGTGATCAGGGTAAAGAATGCTAGTGCAGCGGCTCCCAAACGTGGGTAAATGCCCAGAAGAACAGATAACCCACCGAGTAATTCTAAAACGATCGCGGCAGGCAAGAAGAGCCAGGTGAGGGGCATTCCGAATGCTGCCATATAAGCTTGAGTCTCTGCGGGATGGAGGATCTTGTTCACTCCAGACCATAAAAAGATTGCAACTAGCAAAATACGGGCGATTAAAGGCAAGAGATTCCGAGTTGCATAAAGTCCAGTCGTAGAAGAGCGTTGCTCAGTTTGTGTTTCCAGGGACGATGAACGAACAGAATGTTTTGTCATGATAAAGACTCCGATTGGATAGCTGTGGGACAAGTTTCGGGAGAACATGTAGTATGGAGCACTATATTTCCCGCTTTAAGTTTCTACCGTTAAAATACATCCCTATTTTGTTGGGATACATCACTCAACAGCACGGATAAAGAGGAGAGATTTAGCGACCATTGGGTAACGTAACGGTGACAGTAGTGCCATGAGTCTCTGAAGACTCAATCTGTATCGCTCCGGCATGAGCTTCGACAATCTGTTGTACGATTGCCAATCCCAGCCCTGTACCAGTGGTTTTAGTGGTATAAAACGGTTCTGTCAGTTTTGGCAACTGTTCTGGGGGAATAGGAGTACCGCCATTACAAACCTGTAGACAAATGCGATCGCCAAAAATAGGTTCAATCCTGATACAAATGCTATCGCCGTCGGAGACAGCTTCACAGGCATTTGTCAGTAAGTTGATGAGCACCTGTTTAAGTTTGTCTGGATCTGCGATTAGGGTGACTTGGGTACTGCTATGCCAGAATTCCAGCTTACGATCCAGTGCCACGGGAGTGTGTTGAAAGGCATCCAGAGTTTCGGCGACAAGTTGATTGAGGTTGAGCTCTTTACGTTGTAAGATTTGGGGTTTGGCGTAGAGCAGGACCTGATTGAGTAGGCGTTGCAGGCGATCGCCGTCTGCCAATGCCAAAGACAGACGTTCAGTTGCTGCCTCAGAGAGGTCTTGGTGCTGGCAATAGTTCAACCACATCCAGAGGGTTGTCAATGGATTGCGAATCTCATGAACAATACTGGCTGTAAGTGCCCCAACTGCCGCCAGATGCTCTTTTTCGGCGAGTTGCCTCCGAAGCGATCGCACCTCCTTGGCATAATGAGCCACTTCAGCAGAGAGTGCCTGTTCTCGCTGGGTCATACAGCGCCAGGATTGACCCCGTTGTGGTAATTGTCTAGGGGGAAAGAACTGCCAAAACCAGTTGAGGGAAAACGCTTTCGCTAAATTCTGCACAACGATTGAGATCGTTACAGGGGGGTTAGATGGCATTTTGGCGATCGCCAAGCATCCGGATGAAAAGGACAATCGATTGGAACTTTTCATGATCAATCCTCTGCTCAGACACACTACCAAGTCTTTGCCAACTCCATCAAACGAGCGATCGCAGTCTCGGTTGCGTGTTGCTGCATCTCGCCTCCCATTCCCTGATAGGGAACTTCAACATATTCCACATCCTGAATGCCCAGAAAATTCAAGATGAACTGGAGGTAGGGCACACAGAAATCCATCGCACCTGCAGGCGTTCCGGGAGCATAGCTGCCAGTACGGGAACTAATAATGAGCGCTTTCTTGCCGGTGAGTAAGCCATTAAAGGTTGCGGTGTCACGGTTATATTCGACGGTTCGACCCACGCGAATCACATTGTCAAAGTAGGCTTTGAGATGGGCAGGAATGCCAAAGTTATACATGGGAACCCCAAGCACAATGCGATCGGCTGCAAACAGTTCGGCAATCAAGGTATCTGATTGGGCTAACAATGCCTTTGTCTCTTCCGTTTGGTCTGGTGATGGGGTCAGATTAGCTGCAACCCAATCAGAGGTAATCAGGGCAGGCGGTTGTTGTCCTAAATCTCGCAATTGGTGCTGAGCTTCAGGATGAA
>DATNOY010001146.1:0-6351 GCA_036703495.1 Coleofasciculaceae cyanobacterium | reverse complement strand
CGTGGGGTGTAATCATGTTTGACTCTAGTGATCCAGATAGCCGTTACTACGACAAGTCAGCATCGGGCGAGAACTTGATTTACAGCGATCGCATGATGCGGACTCTCTGTGGCGTGAACGGCGACCTCTGGATCCATTTTGCTAGCCGATAGTCGAGGGATTCTGGAGGGGTTGGCAACAGGGGCGATCGCCCCTCAATCAGAGTCTTGCTCTATTGTGGCTTTAGCGCCTTGAGATTTGAACCATTCAACCACCTTGGACTTCCAGCACTCAGGACAAACGTGGAAGCTCTCTGTAGTTGTGTATCTGCTATCGGGGTATACGCTTCCAGCTTCTCTTGCCACTGAAATGCGATCGACTTCGTAACGTCGTCCCCACTCAACAGAGTCATCAATACCTTCTTGCCCGCCATCTTTGCCGCATAAGTCACAAGCAATAGAGACAATTTCTTCCACCTCTCGCTGCGGTTGCGGTGGGATTATTCTCTTGCCTAATATTTTGGCCATGCGATCGCCTCCTAAGCTCATTTCATATTAGCCCTCACCTATCTCTTCTAGCCTTATACGGGTCAGCCGCCACTTCCTCGTTCCATAGATTGCGATTGTGCCCCAACTTCGATCGCCGCAGCATCTCCTCTACAATCTTGGGCCACACCACCGTCTCGCACTTTTTCACCAAGAGCATGGTGCCCAAGCGGATCATAAAACTACGGGCGATCGCGTCATCTGCAAACTTTAGCGACTCCACGAACACAGGCTTCCAGGTGGCTTCGTTGGCTTTGTCGGGTACATGAAGCACAGTCAAGCGGTATACGCCAAACTCTGAACCTGCTTGCGATCGCTGCATCCTAAACTCTTTTCCCGCCGCCACAAGTGACACGGACTCCTGCTTGCGCTGTGATGGTGGGATGCGATGCAGGAAGAGATACCAGAATTCTTTGGTGGATTTAACAGGGATGGTGGAGCGATCGCGATAACTCAATGGGGTCAGACGCAGTACGAACAACGACCAAGGATTTAGATCCTCTATCTCCTGCGCCAAGTTGAAAGGGACTAAGTTGGCTGATTTACCACTGAGGACAAGCGATCGCGCTACTCGTTCTTTCGGCGGCTCCTCGGGCTTTTTTGGCTCTACCAAGGAACGCAGCCAGTTAAATATCTGAGTGAGAGTTGAAGGCGATCGCTTTGGCATTATTCCTGTATCTGTAGGGCTGTGGCGATGCACCTAATATCATTGTGCCCTACAGACATAGACGATGGCAGTAGTAGAAAGTTCAACAAAAAACCGCCTAGTGCGGCGGTGAGGATGGGAGATGGGGCGATCGCTAAGTGAGATATATTAAAAAAGCCCTGGCCCGTTGACAGTGCAAGTTACAGTCAGGGTCAGGGACCCCTTCGGGGATATTGCATATAATTGAAATGCACTGTCAACATTTCCAAGTTTCCAATGAAACTAAATCAATTAATTGCAGTATTGCAATCGGTTAAGCAGAACTCTACAAAGGCTAAAACCGAGGTCTACCACCTAGTTCAAAAGCCTGCACTCTTTCAGGGATTAAGCCGAACTTTCCAACCTAGAGAGGAGGACGGTTTTGTCCATCCTTCAGAGACACAGAAACTAACTCTTAAAGTTGACGAGCTACTAGAAAAATTCAATCAAGCTTGCTCTGAATTCTGGGATTTGTCAGCCACTCAAGACTGGGCGAACACCAAGGCCAAAGCTTCAATAGTTGTTGATGGTCAAACAATTTTGCCTGATGTTCCAGTTCCGTATCTCCTGTTCTTAGAGAAGCAGCTTGCAGATGTAAAGACTTTCATTCAATCTCTCCCTGTACTTGCGATCGATAAAGACTGGAGACACGACGCAGGCAGAGGCTGTTATGTAACCGAACCCAAAGAAACGGTAAAAACCAAAAAGATTACTGAATTTGTGACGGTGTTTGAACCAACTGAACATCACCCAGGTCAAGCCAAAGAAGTTACAAAAGATGTGGTTGAAGGAACGTGGTCATTGGTTGAGTTTTCCGGAGCGCTACCAAAAGATAGAATTGATGAGCTTTTGAAGCGAGTTGACAAACTCAGCAAGGCTGTTGTTCAAGCGCGAGAGGAAGCCAACTCTACCACGGTGGATCAACAGCAAGTCGCAAGCTCATTGTTTGGCTACTTGTTTGCTTGATATAATGTCTAGCAGAGTACAAGTTTAGATTTAGCACGATGGGTAGTTTGAAGGTGCAACTCCTTCCCCTCCGACTATTGCGGAGGGTGGGCAAATAGTAAAGCCGACTCAGTGCATCAGACTCAATCTTAGATTCAAGCTATTGCTCTAAGTTGAGATTGAAAACTCGCTCCCTATGTCAACGATCGAAAGGCAAGGCTATTGAGACACGGGTTCAAATCCCGTCCTTTGCTCCAGATACGCAAAGGTAGTTTAGTGGTAAAACCTCACAGCATCAGTTTGACCTTTCGGCAACCGGAAATAAATCAAGTAGGGTCAGCGTTAAAACCCATAAAAAGGTATTTACCCAGCGGTCAGGATACGATCGCTGGGTTCAACTTTTAGAGAGCGATCGCGCCTTAAACTAGGCCAGTACAGAGGCGATCGCAACCGCCCCAGCAAACTGCAACACCATCTCACGGGTCCGACGAATCCGAGCAAGTCGCTTGACTTCAGCAGCCCGGTTCAGCGCCCACACCTGAAGGCGATCGCGAACTGGTAAGGCCAAAACCCAAACGTATTCTGAAATGAACACCTCCAGCGGTTCCGGTTCCGCTACGTCTAAACCGCGAACACGGCTATCAATCTGCGCTTGGTAGTGACAGTCAAGCGCCTCCGCAAACAGCTTGACCTGAGTAAATGCCCAAGCTAGAGCGATCGCCACAGCCTTGAGAGAACGCCACAGGAAGCGGAGCGTCGGCCCCCAGCTCTGATCGAGAATGCCGTAAGCCTCGATCACGCCATCTACCGCAGCAACCTTGAGCGCTGAGGCTTCGTTGCATACTGCCTCGTTGATTTGCTCAAAGTCGGCTTCGTGGATTGCCGTGGCTACTGCCTTGGTGGTGGCGATCGCTTGCTCCACAACTGGTTGAGCGTGACGGGCGATCGCTTCAGCGACTTGCATCCAACCAGCCTTGGTGCGGAGGTCAACATCTAGGCCGTGTTGCGTGGCCCATTGCTTGACTGCCTCGGTGGAGGTAGTAGCGATTTGAGCGAATACTGCGGACTTAACTTGAGCGAGTGTGGAGAATTGCATGATCGAAAACCTTTGGGGTGAGTGGTGGTTAATTGCGCCCTGTGTAGCGACTAGGGCAAGTGTGAAAGGGTGGAAAGCCACCCACTGAGCTAAAGCTCGTCGATTGAAATATCGCAGCCTTCAAGCGACTCGTTGATCTCGCGCCAAACAAGCCCAGCTTGATCGGGGTTAGGGAAGAAAACATTAAGAGACTGGCGAAGCGTTTGCTCCGACGCTTCGAGGTCAGCGATCGACATGTCGAGGCTTGCGGGGATGGAGGATTGAGCGGCGCTGTTGGATTGCATGGTTAAAAGCTTTTGATGGGTGTAGAGCCGCTTTTGAAGCGCAGCGGCGTTTGCATGAATTCAATATAATCTACTATAGTTTAAGTTGTCAAGCAAAAACTTAAACTGAGACTTAGTAAAATATGCAACCAAAGATAAAAGAGGCTCGTAAGCATAGACAAATGACGCAAAAGGAGTTGGCTGACAAAACGGGACTATCTATTGCCTATATCAGCAACTTGGAGAACCCAGAGATAGATTCGTCGGGCGTAAGTCTTAAAGTCTTGGCTAGGATTGCCGAGGCGCTTGGATGTCCTTTTGAAGAACTTTTAGATCTGCCGATGGGCAGCAAAATGAAGGAGTTAGAGGATCGGTTGAAGAGAATCGGGCGAATAGCCAACGGTGAGGAGTAGGAGGCGATCGCGTATAAAATAAAAGCCCACCTACTAGAGATGGGCTGGAACAACAGTTAAGCAATGAACGAACTAAAGGGATCTTACATCTGATTCGGCTGCACTTCTAACAGGCTCTAGCCGTTTGCGATCGATGCCCTCATCTAGCTCGACAGAATACCACCATCCAAGCTTTGCCCTGCCAAAGCCAGTCTCGGTGGCGTAATCCATGCCGACAATTACGCCGCAGTCTTGGTACTCATCGTCAATTTTTACTCGCTGCCAGAAATGGAATTTTGGCTTGGGGATTCCAAAAGGTAAGCAAATACAAACCTCTTGTCCTTTGGTGTAGCTGTAAGATTTGATTTTGTCGGCACAAACCCCAAGCTCTTTGGCAGATTTAACGATGTCAGCTAGCCGCAGCAATTGAGGCACATAGTCAGGACGTTTTTGCCAGTCTTTGCCCCACATCGAAACATCACCAGGTGACATAAAGCCCAAGGCATCTGCGATAGCACGCTCACAAGCCTTTTTGTAGTCTCGCGCCTGTGAATGCAAGGGAGTTTTGACCCACTTCTCGCAGAACTCAACAGGCTCTAGGGGCTGATCAATTATGGCAATGATGCGATCGCGCACTGCTTCGATTCGAGTTTCACGAGAGGTTGCTAGCGACTTGGTTTTAGTTGGCATATTGCACCTCTACTGTTTTTAGCTCTAGATCCTCTTCGTGGATAGTGGCGATACCATCTATTGGCCCATAGTCGGTATCGGTAAAAGCCCGATCGATTTCGATCTTGTACCACCATCCAACCCAGTCAAGATGCTCTACTTCCTTGAGGCTCATCTGAGGTGTCCAGCATTCTAATCCTCGGATTTCACCAAAGAATCTTTGATTGTAAGTAGACATCCATTCGACTTTTTGCCAGAAGTAAAACTTTGGGGTTGGAATAGTTTCAGGCAATAGAACTTGCTTCACGACTTTACTCCTGCTGTTTCAATGGCTTGCATGTCGTTTTCGTGAGAGAAGATATGTACTTCAGATCGGGTCAGAGTTTCGATGACATAGTGCCAACCTGTAGCGTCGATGCTGTGGTCATAGGCAGCAGAAGCTTGAAGTGTCCACCATTCAAAACCGACTACTTTGCCTCGACTTGTTGAACGTAATCGTTTGACCTCAACTTGTTGGCCCCATTCAAATTTAGGAGCGGGAACACCAGGAGGAAGCTGAATAATTAGCTGTGACATAGTTGCACCTCTACCAAGTTTTTTGAGTTTCAACACTAGGGGTGTAGCGGCGACCGATGACGATCTCTAGAGGTTTGCCGCCTAAAAGGCGACGCGCCCGCCACAGGCCATCGGCCTCCTCGACATCAGTTGTGTAAACCAGGATGCGATCGGGCATAGGTACAACCTCGCTTTGGGGGCTTACAAGGCCGAGCCACTGGAGGAAATTAAAGGTGCACACGATAAAGCCTCCTATTCAAGTGCGATCGCCAGCATCGATTCTGTGTCATAGCTCCCTCGTCTTTGGTGGCTCTATAGCAATGTCATCTAGCGTCAATCGGTGACGGGTACAGAGATAGAGTCTCTTGCCTACCCAGAGATCCACATGCTTCAGTGAGCCTTGGCCTAGCTTGAGAATGGGTAGGGCACGCCATAAGGTTCCAGCTTGGTACTTATCGCTAACGTGAACTTCAATCAGTTCATCAAGAATCTGAACTCTCACACCTTGCGGCTCTCTGATTAGTGAAATCCATTCGTAGAAGCGCTTATCTTCTGGGGTAAAGATTTCGTGCATCACTGCGCCTCCTTTGCTGCCCTGCTGGGGATTCTGTTGCGCCATGCTCTTCTAGCGGATATAAATAAACGCCTGCCTTCATCTGCACTCAGGCGATCGCTAGCCTCTTGTTCGTCAAGGAAGCCACGAATTGCTAGCTCTGTAGCTACTGCCTCGACCCAATACATGCAGGCTTGTACTGCGTCGGAAGCGCAATCGAATTGATCAATCAAACGCATAAACTCGTTATCTTCAAACTGCCGTGGATGCGAGGCGTATGCTGTCCAACCGTCTGACTCTGGCACCACCTTGAGAATCCAGCCGTGATACGGGAATTGAATAATCTGCATGACTAGCTCCGATTAAGATGGTTTTTGCCGTAGTGGCGACAGCCAGCCCACACGGAGACAAGTCTTTGATAGCCTGCGTCCACTGCCATTCTTAAAAGCTGGTCGCAAAGAAATACATCGGCGCACACCACCTTGATTTCAGCGCTAGTAATGGTGATCTCAATTTTTTCTAGCTCGTCTATCTCGGCTAAAACTTGTCCTAGCCATTGCAAAGTTTCTGCGTTGTCGCTGATTCGTTGATTAACGCGATCGCTCAAGTTCAAATTCATGACTAAATCCTTTAATTCAGTGCTGTGAGGCTGGCTTCTATGGCTGTGTC
>DATNOY010001145.1:0-2673 GCA_036703495.1 Coleofasciculaceae cyanobacterium | reverse complement strand
GTCTCCACAATACGGCACTATTTCCTAAAACACGGGCAAAGGAATATCAGCATCCAGTACATAGAACACAATCCCACCGGGACTGACCGCGATCGCCGGATCGGATTCTAGCGTCCACCCTGAGCCGGGTGGAGTGGCGCTTAAGGAATATAGATATCGTTGAGGAGCTTGCGCAAAAAATTGATAAACGGGACGAATGGGAACATTGGGTGGAGCCAAATCGGCTCGCTCAAAAGCATAAAACTTTCTATCGTTCCCTTTGTCAACGCTGTCATCTACTGCCCAACCGGGACTGGCATTGACAAAGTCCGGATCGCCCCGCAGCGAGTAGAGAAACCGCCAAGGGTTTTGATCTTCTGCATGGTATCGAACCACCTCAGATGCCGACCCACGCACTCCATCTGAAAAAGCATAGAATGCAATTCCATCTCGCTTCCAGCCTCGCTGAACATCGGGATCGGTTGTGTAAAAATACCGCCAAGGGGCTTCGGCGTGATATTGATAGATTGGAATAATCCTTCCAAGTCCTGCCATGACTGATCTCCTTCAATTTGGCAACACTAAGTTATTGCTTAGCTCTGTCTTTCAAATTCAACATCAGCGCTAATAGAAAATTCGGAAAAAATCGCTGCCGATTCAATTTTTTATGGCAGCTCATAATTTGCTCAATTCAGTTATTTCAGGGGTTCCCAAGGTGTAGGGTATAGGATGATGCTTCATTCCTCCTTGAATTTCCTGTAGCTGTATGCAAGTTGAATGGCAAATTGCCAAAACCTACGAAGACATCCTGTATTCCAAAGCTGAGGGCATGGCCAAAATTACAATCAACCGCCCCCACAAGCGCAATGCCTTTCGTCCTAAGACCATTGTTGAGCTGTACGACGCTTTTATTAACGCTAGAGAAGATTCTCGGATTGGCGTGGTGCTGTTCACCGGAGCAGGACCGCATACCGACGGCAAGTATGCCTTCTGTTCGGGTGGGGATCAGAGCGTTCGAGGACAGGCTGGCTATATTGATGAAGCCGGTGTGCCGAGGCTAAATGTCTTGGATTTGCAAAAGCTGATCCGCTCCATGCCCAAAGTCATCATTGCGCTTGTAGCAGGTTACGCCATTGGTGGGGGGCATGTTTTGCATCTTTTGTGTGACCTCACGATCGCTGCTGATAACGCCATTTTTGGACAAACAGGGCCTAAAGTTGGCAGCTTTGATGGCGGCTTTGGAGCCAGCTATATGGCCCGAGTGGTGGGGCAAAAGAAGGCCCGAGAAATCTGGTATCTTTGTCGCCAGTATGATGCCCAGCAGGCGCTAGAGATGGGTTTAGTCAACTGTGTAGTCCCGATCGACCAATTGGAATCGGAAGGCATTCAGTGGGCACAGGAAATTTTGCAGAAAAGTCCCATCGCCATTCGTTGCCTCAAGTCTGCCTTTAATGCAGATTGTGATGGACAGGCTGGATTGCAAGAGCTAGCTGGAAATGCAACGATGCTCTATTACATGACTGAAGAAGGATCTGAAGGGAGACAGGCATTTTTAGAGAAACGTCCACCCGATTTTCGCCAATATCCCTGGTTACCTTAGGGTAGTGTCTTAAGGTAAGTGTTCTAGAGAGGATGCCGCTCACGCTTCTTGTAGCTCTGTTAGGTTATGAAAATGGAAGCGATCGCGCCCGCTTGCTTTAGCGCAATACAGGGCCCGGTCGGATGCATCTAGCAACTCTTCAAATCGGCTATGAGGCGTCGGAAAAGCACTAGCAATGCCTAAACTCAATGTCACCCGTTCCTTGACGGGAGAAGCATCGTGACGTAGACCTAGTCGCTGTACCTCATTACGAATGGCTTGGGCCACCTGGAGTGCGCCTTGAATATCCGTATTTGGCAAAATGACGGCAAATTCCTCACCCCCATAGCGGGTTGCTAAGTCTGCAGGCCGTTTAACCGCCCGCCCGATGGCTCTGGCAATTTGAATAAGACAGGTATCGCCTGCCAAATGCCCGTAGGTATCGTTATAGAGTTTGAAATAGTCTACATCGCACAGGATTAAGGAAATGGGGCCCTGCTCTCGGGCCATACGCAGCCACTCTTGGGTGAGGTAATCGTTGAAACAGCGACGGTTGCCAATTTGCGTTAACCCGTCCAGTTTGGCCAGGTGCTGTAGTTCTTGATTAGCAATTTGTAGCTTTTGATAGAGTTCTGATTGCTGAATGGCAACTGCCACCTGATCGGCAACGACCATAGCGAGATCTACTTCAGCATCTTGCCAGGTCGGGCGATCGCAGTTGCGATTGAGGCTGAGGCATCCCCATAATGAACCTTCAGTCATCAACGGTATCAACAGCCAGGCACCCGTGCAGTGGGATGAGGTGAAGCGTTGCACGAGTTCTGTCTGACCCAGATTGGTACTTTCAGACATAGGTTGAAGCGTATCAAACCGGACGATTTCTAGGCGCTTTAATTGAGCATCTACAGCCCTTTCAAAATCTGTGATCTCCTTGCCCAACCGGTTGGGCAGGTTAGGAATGTGCCGATGATCGGCTACGTTTCGCCAGATTTGCCGATCTGAAAAATATTGCACAATTTCGGCTCGGTCTGCCTGCAAAAGTCGGGCCACTTCATGAGTAGCCGTGACAAACACTTGTTCTAAATCCAATGAGTGACGAATGGCTTGTACAACGC
>DATNOY010001144.1:0-4381 GCA_036703495.1 Coleofasciculaceae cyanobacterium | reverse complement strand
CCTTGTTGGGATGGCCGCTGGTTCAATCCTAGAAGGGTCAAATTGCTTGAATAGCAAGGCTATGCCAGCCTTTTCAAGCAATTCAACAAGATGTTAAAACATTAGCGGCTAATCTGTCGGGTGCAGAGCGCACAGACAGATCAGCCGCTAAAACAAAGCCTAAATTAGACACACCGGCGTATTATTAGCGTTCAATTTCACTTTGCCTTCTTGCCCGTTCATGACGAAAGGCTGAGATCCACCCGGAGATTGCCGCTCCATCACCGGAACAGACTTAGCGCATTCTGAAACCATTTCTGCCCAAACATTAAACTCTGGTTTAGTATCGGTGATTGGAGTGCTAGAGGTAATCGAGCTGTCCTGCACGATTGTGATGACATTGGGCAGGGTGTAGTAGAAGGGGAGAACTGCTGGAGTAGGCAGCACAACATCGCGTGCGCCGACAATTGTTTCGGGAGCGGGAGAATGGGTTTGCGCTTCAGTGGCCGTTTGCGCAAATGCTGGGAAGGCATAACCTATCACCACAGGGACAAGTCCCATCATCAACAGTTTCTTCAACATCACAAAACTCCTTATATCAATTCTTAAGATAGAAAATCCTATTGAGCCATACAAAACTTCGCTCAGATGTAGGCTAGAGATTAGAGTCTAAAACTTAGATCTATTATTTAGCCTGAAAAAACTTAGTCTGAACCTGAAACGGCTCACATGTTAAAAATCAAACACTATGAAGGTAGTATACTACTGTCTTTTTCTAGTGTCTAGTCAATATGCTTTTGAGAAATTTATATCCCATTAAAATCGAAATATTTGATAATATCGCCAAATTTAAGCATTTCAGAGGACGATCGAGATGTCCTAAATGAGCAAATTAGCACAAATGAACTATCATAAAATTCTGAAATTTATAACTCTTTTATACTGAGAACTCAGGGAACTTACGCCAATCTGGATGACGATGGACGAACGTTAATTATGGGGATTGAGACTAAGTTGTGAGATGGAATGTGGAACCGGGTTAAACCTTGATGTTAGGTGAGTCAGAACATGGCTGATTCATCATCAATCCCCTTGTTTTGGAGATGATTGCGAATTGTGTTGCAACATTATATAGATTCGCGATCGCCAACATCAGACGCTGATTGGAATTTTTCTGGGTTAATCCTCATGGTTTCTGCAAGTTCTCTATTTAAGAAGTAATTGAGGAAAGTCCGGACAATTGCGACTATCCCTAGCTTCCCCAGCGCCTCGAACGACGGAGCAACGGTGGTGTTGACGATATCGGCGGCCAACTGAAATTCTAAGGCTAATAACAGCCATGCCCCAAACTTCATGCGAAGATTAACGAAATTATTAGAGGAAGCTAGCTGCCGCGATTGCCGAGTGGCTGTTAACGTTTGTTGTAAGGCTTGCAGCAGTCCCAGGAAGATGCAGAGTACTGAGACTCCTTCCAGAATGAGCTTGAGAAACCCTGCTAACACAGCAAGACCGTTTTCGAGATGTTCCATGGTTAATGACTATTTAAGCGATCGCCCAAATCCCTGAGCCTTCGCCTTTTTCTTGCGCTCCTGCTTGACTAGAATGTCCATCACTTCATCGGCATAGCGCCCCTGACGCAACAAATCGGCCATGATCCCGATCGGTTTATGAATGTGGGTAAAAAAGGCTTTGTAGCCAGCGCATAGGTAATTCAGTCCTCCTTCTCCATCTGGGGTTTCGATAAAGCGGTTTTTAGGACAGCCGCCATTGCAGGCAAAGCGTACCTCGCAGTTTCGGCAATACTGGGGCAGGCTGTCTAACTTGGCTTGACCAAACTGCCGCTGCCGCTCGGAGTCGATCAGCTCAATCATGTGCGTCTCCTGGATGTTGCCCAGCTTATAGGCGGGTTCAACAAAGTGATCGCAGCAGTAGAGATCACCGTTATGTTCTACGGCTAACGCATGGCCACAGGTCTTGGAGAAGATGCATACGCCTGGCTGCACACCAACCCAGTTTGCTAATGCGGCATCAAAGTGTTGAATGAAGACTTTGCCCACATCCCGCCGCACCCATTCGTCAAAGATGCGGATCAGAAACTGCCCAAACTGCTCTGGCTTTACCGATCGCTCCGTCACCTGATTACCCGATTGCAGCAGCGTTGAGCCATCTTCGTTCACCCGTTCAATGATGGGAATGAACTGAATGAATTCAGCCCCCAACTCATCTCGGAAAAAGCGGTAGACCTCCAAAGGGCGATCGCCATTGACAGCATTCACCGTGCAAAGGATATTGAAATCGACCTGATGAGTTTTGAGAACGTTCCAACCCTGCATAACTTGCTCAAATGTTCCCCGTCCTCGCTTATCGACCCGGTAGGTATCGTGTAGATATTGAGGCCCATCTATGCTTAAACCAATTAGAAAATTGTGCTGCTTAAAGAATCGTCCCCAGTCATCATCCAGTCGGGTTCCGTTAGTTTGCAGCGTATGAGTCACTTGCTGTCCTGGCTTTTTATGTTTTTCTACCAGGTTTATCGATCGCTGAAAAAACTCCAGCCCCATCAGCGTCGGCTCTCCCCCTTGCCAGGCGATCGTCACCTCTGGAGTTTGGTGCGATTCTAAAAGTTGCTGGATGTAAGTTTCTAGCAGCTCATCCGCCATACGAAACTTGCTGCCAGGATAGAGCTGCTCTTTGGACAGGAAAAAGCAGTACTGACAATCCAGGTTGCAGATGGCTCCGGTGGGTTTAGCCAGCAGATGGAAGGCGGGCGGTGCATGCTTAGGTAGAGTCAACATAAAAATGTCTTAATTTTCTTCATCTAGTTTTTCCCAGACTCCAGAATTACAGCAATTTTCAATTGCGTCAGCCACAGTTATTTTTTAGAAGCCGCGCGGAGCGCGGCTTCTAAAAAATAACCCAGACTTAATCAAGCGCTTTGCGCTGTAACTTGGCAAAGTCCTAATCCAATTAGCATAGGTCTGAGTTCTCATCCAAAAACCAGATTGCAGGGCGAGTATTGCCCACCCTACAAGGGAGTTAAAACATGAGGGTGTTGCATTTAAGGCTGAATTTAAGTTAAGGCTAAATTTAAGAATCAGAGACTGCCTCGTCAGCTGTCAGCCGAGCTTCAACCGCCTCCAACACCGCAATCTGAGCCTCTTGCACCGCTGCTGCTGCAAAGATAATGGCGCTGGTGGCATATTCCTCAGTTCGCTCAGCCCGAGCAACCAGTTTTTCGACTTCATGTTGGCTCTTCCAGCCTTCCACTTGAGACTGAATCTCAGACTTTTTAGCTTCCAGCCATTGCTTTACCTTGGCTTTGGCATCTTCTGTCTTCTGCTGATTTACGGCTAGAAGCGCTTTAGCATCTTGTAGCTTGGACTGAACCAGATGCTGGGTTTCCTGGGGAACTGTTTCTAGATCAGCTTTGGCATGATTCAGCTTTGTTTCAATTTCCGTTAATTGTTGTCGTAAGGATTCGCAAAATTGATCAATCTTCTGGCTCATGATTAATTCCTTCTATCTATAAATGAATGATATCCAATCCGATTCATCGCTGGTGATCAGGGGTTGAGGGACTTCGTTCCTACACAGGCAGTATTGTCCCTTGTACCCCATGCTGATGGAGGGAAAACCAGATAGTCTGCTTAGACATCAACCGACTTTCGTGGGAATAAACTGGCATTTATCCTTAAAGCACGGCTCATCCTCCTTGATTTCTAGTCGATTCTGTAAAAGCAGCCACCCCATCCGCAATGGAGTCATAGAAATGGTCTGTCCCGATCGCCGCTTCTGCTCCTGAGCGATTCAACATTCCCCGGACTCGACTATGCACTCGGGCCAACGTGAACGTTATTCCTTGCCGGGTCAATTCCTGATGCAATTTAAGCAACTGATCAATTCCGGTAGTATCAATATCGCTGATGGTTTCGGCACTAATCAATACCTGCTGCACCGGAGGATCAGACTCTGCAATATATCGCCGCAGTTGAGTGGCAAAATGAGGCGCATTGGCAAACACCAGTAGAGCATCGAAGCGATAGATCAGGAGTCCAGGGATGGATTCGACATCAGGATATACGCTGTAGTCGAGATAGACCTCTTTCCCAGGTTTTTTGCCCAATACCGCGGTATGAGGATAACTACCTCGCCGAATGATCTGGAGCAAGGACAAAATCACTCCCAAAGCAATACCGGGAAAAACGCCCAGGAATAGCTGACCCAGAAACGCGGTCAAAAACAGTCGAAACTCTTCCCTGCGGATGTGACGCAACTTCTTCGCATACTGGGGTTTGAGCGATCGCACCATTGCTTCGATCACCAAGGCGGCCAAGGTTGCTTGTGGCAGGTTGCGAAACAGCGGCATCAGCACCAGCAGCGTCAAGAGCACCAACAGGGCATT
>DATNOY010001143.1:0-4727 GCA_036703495.1 Coleofasciculaceae cyanobacterium | reverse complement strand
AAGAAGTTCAGCAATTTGCCAATGCTCTTAAGCAAATGCGCTCTATTCACGATGATGCGCAGACTCAGGCCCTTCAGATCCTTCAAGGTCAGGGCTTAACGGTTCAACGATTCAACGAAATTCTCCAGAGCCAACAACCTGCTGCAACTCAGCCCGGTGGTCAAGCTCCTAGCACTCCTGCCCAACCCAATCCCCCTGTGGCCCCTGAAGAACAGCAGAAGTTTAATCAAGCGTTGACGCAAATCACGCAGATCCAGCAATCGGTTGAGCAGCGCATGGAGCAAGCCATCACAGGTTCAGGCTTAAATGTGCAGCGCTTTAACCAGATTTTCTCGATCGCGCGGCAAGACCAGGGGCTAAAGCAACGAATTGAACAGGTTCTGCAAAACTAAAGTTCTGTCTGTAGCGCTTCGTGCTTGACTAAAACCAAAAAATGTTTTGAAAGTCTCGCAAAGCGGGACCTTCAAAACATATCCCGTAATGTCTACATTGAGAACATGAAACAAAATTAGGGGCGCAGCATTGGATCGTCAGTCCTGGCATTAGACGGAGCGCGGCTCTGCACGCTTTGTCGCCGTTTCAGGCATCAATAAATCCTGCAGTCGCTGGGCAAAGGCTGCTTTGCCAAACAAACCGATCGCCTGTTCTCGCAGCCACTCCCCCTCCACTCGGCGATCGCCTCTCGCTGTTGCCGTCAGCATTTCTATACAAGCGTTAGCTACTGCATCTGGGTCGCGATGCGGTACCCGCCAGCCCAGCTGTCCATCTTGGAGTGGATCAGCCGAACCATCCGCATCTCCGGATAGCACTGGCACTCCACACGCCATCGCTTCTAAATAGACAATTCCAAATCCTTCTTGGGAAGGCATGACATAGGCATCGGCTAAGCGATAGTGTCCCGCCAAATCAGCCGTGGGAACAAATCCGGCAAAGATAACGCGATCGCTAACTCCTAATTCTTCCGCCAACTTGACCAATCGTGGTTGATCATCGCCTCGACCAATAACCAAATAGCGGATATTGGGGATCGCTTGAGCAATGGCAGGCAAGGCGCGAAGGGTAACATCCACCCCTTTGTAAATATCTCCCGACCACAGCCGCGCCACGGTCAGAATCACGGTTGAGTCGGTTAACCCATATTTTTTGATTAGCTCTGGAGGCTTAGAACCCAGCGCGAATTGTGTCCCATCAATCGGGCAAGGCAAAAGCTGAATTTTTGTTAAATCCAGAGCGTTAGCAGCCGCAGCCCGATCGCGGCTGTAGCGGCTAACTGTCCAAATTTGATCGGCTTGCCGTAAAGCCATTTGGCAAACTTGAGGCAGTGGCTCCCACACTTCCTTGCCGTGGGTCATGACCGTGTAAGGAATGCCTAGCGGTTTACAGGCTAACCAAACCAAAGGCGCAAGATGAACATGACCGCAAAAAACACGTTCAGGCCGATGGCATAGCAAGGTGTAGAAGAGAGCGATCGCCAGCTTTACCCGACTCCACACAGGATACTTTGTTTTGAAGCAGGAGAACCTGAGCGCATCGGATGGTAGGTCAATAGCATCTTGCCGATCGCGGAGCAGAAAGACTTGAGCCGGGCGATCGCTGATGTCCAGGTAGCTTTGCAGCAGTGCTTGAACATAAGATTGAATTCCCCCTTCTCGCTCAAAAATTTCTAGAAAAACAAATACGTTAGAAGATTTTCCCTGGGAAAGTTGAGGAACTGGAGCGATTGCCTCCTGATCGGGCAACGGAGAAACTGGCGATGGAAAAACCATAGATTGGCAGTCTAGAACAGCAGTCTTCTCCCCTCAGTATGGGTAAAACCCTAGCGAAACTATCAGGATGGGTAAGGGCTTATAAGCCTATAAAAACTAGCACCTGCCTTGAGTCTCCCAAGATGACTAAACATCTATAGAGACTCAAGGCAGGTGCTAAATTTCGCAAGTTTTGCAGACTTTAGAACAAACCCAAAGTTAGGGCTTTGTCGATCGGCATAACGGCACCAATCCCCAACCACAGGGTGACAACTGTACCCAACAGGAAAACAGCTGTAGCGACCGGGCGACGGAAGGGATTTTGGAACTTGTTAACGTTCTCAATGAAAGGAACCAGGATCAATCCCACTGGAACAGCACCCATGCAAGCCACGCCTAGCAGCTTGTTAGGTAGAACCCGCAAGATATTGAATACCGGGTATAGATACCACTCAGGCAAAATTTCCAGAGGGGTAGCAAAGGGATTTGCAGGCTCGCCCGACATTGCCGGGTCAAGCACTGCTAAGGAGACGCAACAAGCGATCGTACCAAAAATAACGACGGGGAAAATGTAGAGAAGATCGTTGGGCCAAGCGGGTTCACCGTAGTAGTTATGACCCATGCCCTTCTTTAGCTTCTCACGTAAAACAGGATCAGCGAGATCCGGCTTCTTGATAGTTGCCATGAGTGAGTGCTCTCCTTGAAGATTTTTTAAAGAGGAAGATAGCCAGAACTCTGAGCCATGTCAGTCGTCGAACATTGCCGATTCCTGACATACTCAGCATTTAAGCAAACTTACAAGGGACCCGAAATACCTTGCTTGCGGATCATCAGGAAGTGCAGCAGCATGAAGACCGCAATCAACCAAGGTAGAACAAAGGTATGAGCGCTGTAGTAGCGAGTCAGCGTCGCTTGACCCACGCTAGCGCCGCCGCGCAGCATGTCAGAGATCAAAACACCAACCACCGGAATCGCTTCAGGTACACCCGACACGATTTTCACCGCCCAGTAACCGACTTGATCCCAGGGCAAAGAATATCCGGTTACGCCAAAAGAAACGGTGATAACCGCCAAAATTACGCCCGTTACCCAGGTCAACTCACGAGGTTTTTTGAAGCCACCCGTCAGATACACGCGGAAGACATGCAGGATCATCATCAATACCATCATGCTGGCAGACCAGCGATGGATAGAACGAATCAGCCAGCCAAAGCTGACATCATTCATGATGTATTCCACAGAGGAAAAAGCTTCAGTAACCGTAGGCTTATAGTAAAAAGTCATTGCAAATCCAGTCGCAAACTGGATTAAGAAGCAAGTCAGGGTAATTCCGCCCAGGCAATAGAAGATGTTGACATGGGGAGGAACATACTTGCTGCTGATGTCATCAGCAAGCGCCTGAATTTCTAGACGCTCATCAAACCACTTGTAGGGTTTTGAGTCGGTAACCTGTTTAGTAAACATGAAACAAGAGTTCCAGGGGGTATTATTACTGTCAATAAATGTAACACAGCACTCAGATACATTGCACTGCACAAAGGGTTACAGATCCAGGGTTGACGGATCTGACTTTGCAAGGATTCAGCGCTTCTGGGTGAAGTCTTTCAAGTTTGTATCGGTGGGGCAAAATATTTTGCTTAAATTAAGCTTACGAGACATTAAGTCAGTTTTCTCAATTCACCCCTTTTTTCAATTCACCTATAGCCAGGAATCAATTCTCACTTGTAAAATCGGTATCATGAGGAACCGGATTTTCAGGTCTGCACTGCTGCTCATCTTACCCGTCATCTTAGCGCTGGGCTGTTTCAGTTCCCCTGCGCTAGCGCTCTCGGAAGATCAGCGGCTTTTAAGCGAAGTTTGGCGCATTGTCGATCGCGCCTACGTGGACGATACGTTCAATCATCAGAACTGGTGGCTGGTCAGGCAAAAAGCCCTGCAACAGCCGATTAACAATCGCGAGCAAGCCTACACTGCGATTCAGAAAATGTTGGCAAGCTTAGATGATCCCTTTACGCGGCTGCTGAAGCCCGATCAGTACCGTAGCTTGCAAACCAACACATCTGGTGAGCTGACGGGGGTGGGGCTACAAATTACCCAAGATAATCCCAACAGTGAACTGCGGGTGATTGCGCCCATTGAAGGCTCTCCGGCTGAAAAAGCCGGCATTAAGCCTCGCGATCGCATTCTCAAAATTAATGGCTATCCCACCGCCAAACTCACTCTGGATGAAGCGGCTGAACGGATGCGCGGCCCTAGCGGTAGCAAGGTGACGCTGACCATTGCGCCTGAAACCGATGTTAAGAAAGTCCAGGATGTTTTGCTGGTGCGCGATCGCATTAGCCTAAACCCGGTTTATGCTGACCTGCGAACTCAGGATGATGGCCGGAACATTGGCTATATTCGCCTTAGCCAGTTTAATGCTAACGCCAGCGCTGAGGTGGCTAGCGCCATCAAGCGACTGGAAGCGCAGGGGGCAGATGCCTATGTCCTAGACTTGCGTAGCAATCCAGGCGGCCTATTGCAATCTGGCATTGAAATTGCCCGGCTCTGGTTGGCAGAAGGCACGGTGGTTTACACCGTCAACCGCAACGGCATTCAAGATAGCTTTGCGGCCAGCGGACAAGCCCTAACCGATGATCCACTCGTTGTTCTGGTGAATCAAGGTACTGCCAGCGCCAGCGAAATTTTGGCGGGTGCCCTGCAAGATAATGGTCGGGCACAGCTGATTGGGGAACGCACATTCGGCAAAGGTTTGATTCAGTCTTTGTTTAATTTATCGGATGGTTCAGGGCTGGCGGTAACGATCGCTAAATACGAAACTCCCAACCATCATGACATCAACCGACAAGGGATTGTCCCAGATCTAACGGTGTCCCTAGAGCCCATCACCCGTGATGATATTGCCACAGATACCGATCGCCAATACCAAGCTGCTGTAGAAGTGCTGACCCAAAAAGCAGTGGTGGCCGGTGCCCCCTAGTT
>DATNOY010001142.1:0-12049 GCA_036703495.1 Coleofasciculaceae cyanobacterium | reverse complement strand
AATCTGGCAGGCAGTCAGAAGTCAGCCTTTGTGGTGGCTCCGGGTGTCAATGTGCATTCCACCATTCCGAATCAGCGGTACGCAAACTATAGCGGCACTTCTATGGCTACGCCCCATGTAGCAGGGGTGGTAGCGCTAATGCTGAGCGCTAACCCAACGCTGACCCCAGCCCAAGTCACTGCCATCTTGACGTCAACTAGCGATCGCCAAAATCTAATCTCTGCGGCCTAATCTCTCTTGAGCCATTTGGGAATTGCCATAGCAATCCCAAGTCCGTTGTGAGCAGGGGGTGAAGGGGGCAGTGACTTCTCTTGGGGGACTTCGCCCTAAACTCCTCTTGGCTTTCTCAGGACTGATTGATCGCAAGTTTCAACTGAGTCCAGTCCAGAATATTTTTTGAAAGCCTCACTTCGCCAAGCTTTCAAAAAATATTCTGGTTTTAGTCCAGCGCCAAGCGCCCTATATCAATTCTCTAATTCAGCCTGGGTACTCTGAGAGGGACAACGCGATCGCCCCCTACCAGAATTCCCCCAGCATTATGACAAACGGTCTCTATCTTTACGGCATTTTTCCGGCTCCGGTTCGTCCCAATTTGCAGCTAGAAGGTTTGGATCGCCAGCCTGTTAAGCTGCACGAAGTCGATGACTTTGTGTTTCTATATTCCGAGACACAGCAAGAGCGCTATCTCGCCAGCCGCAAAAACTTGCTAGGACATGAACGGGTCTTAGAGCAGGCAATGGAGCAGGGCTACCCAACGCTGTTGCCGTTGCAGTTTGGCTTAATTATTGACAACTGGGATACCGTTCACCAGCAGCTGACCCTGCCCAACGGAGATAACCTGAAACAGCTGTTTAGTAAACTCTCGGGGCATCGCGAAGTGGGAGTCAAAGTGTTTTGGGAACCCGATCGCGAATTAGAAGCCTTGATTCAGGAAAACGCCGACTTGCAAGCTGAACGCGATCGCTTGGAAGGTAAATCTCTCAGCATGGATCAGGTCGTGAAAATGGGACAGGCGATTGAACGAGCCATGGGCGATCGCCAGCAAGCCATCCAGGATGCCTTCCGGGAGACGTTGAATAGGTTGGCGGTCGAAGTTGTAGAAAATGATGTCTTGACTGACAAGATGATCTACAACGCTGCCTATCTCATCCCTTGGGATGCTGAACCTCAGTTTGGGGAACACATCGAAGCCCTCGATCGCACCTTCGAGGATCGTCTTCGCATTCGCTACAACAACTTCACAGCACCGTTCAATTTTGTTCACCTCAACTGACCAGCCAACCTCAAGTTAAACCTATGTTCTTCGATCTTCTCTTGGCTCCCCTCACCGCCCCGATCACGGGCATTGCCTGGATTGGCAACAAGATTTTAGAGCAGGCCAGCACTGCGTTAGATGAAAAAGAAAATTTGGGCAAACGTCTGCTAACTCTGCAGCTGGCGTTTGATATGGGCGACATTTCCGAAGAAGAGTTTGAAGCGCAGGAGGAAGAACTGCTGCTCACCATTCAGGCATTAGAAGACCAAGCTCGTGCTGAAGCAGCATCCATCAATCAGCCCGAAGCGTAGCTATGCCGGAACCACATTGATTCTTCCCTGGCAAAGAATTTTGCCATCGGCGATCGCCAATTCTCGCAAATTCACCTCCGTTCCCAAATCAGCTTCAAAGCTTTCAAAAGCCGTCAATGTTGGGACATGGTTAGGAAGAAACTGACTCTCCGGCTCAACGGGGTGCGGCAACCATTGAGGCTGAACAAACCATTGAGGCTGAACAAATCGGAGGCGGCATCCCTCAAGGATCTGTAGCCCCAGGCTGATCGCAAACGGTAGCGGTTGACCTTCTGTTGGATCTGGCGGCTCTGGGTCGGTTAGCAATTGCCCCGTGAGTATCAGCCGATCGCCTTGAATAGAGACTTGCAAATCCTGGAGATCGGTCAGCCGATCGCCCCATTTGCCCGTTTGGCTATTTGCAATGCTGGCTTGGAGCAACGGCAACAGCACCTCTCGCGACGCCTCGGCAAGGAAAGGAGATCGCAGAGAAGCATTGAGGTCGTCTTCGTGCAGACAGACTTCTCCTTCGACTGGAATCGTTGCTAAAAGCCGGAGAGGTTTACCTTTCAAAACCTGTCCCAAGTTAACGCGGATTTCCTGAGCATTCAGGGCAATTTGCCTCAGGTGGATGCCTTGATAGACCACCTGGGTAGCGGCAACCGTGATGCCTGGAATATGTCCTGATAGAATTTGGCGATCGCCTCCTTCAATCTGAAACTCCAGGTGCTCAACGAATTCGACCTGCGATCGTAGCCAAAAGCGAACTGCAGGCGATAGCACGGTGCTAATTAGCCGACTTCGCTTGGAAGAAAGAACAGGATTTGGATCTGAGGACATGCAGGTGTATCAAGAAAAGCCAGTTGAGTTGAGCAAAATTACTTAGCCTGTCTATCCTATACCCTTCAGAACTTCCTCAATCAAAAATGTCAAGATTTCCTGACTTTATTTGATCTCACCCGCATATCCCGGCTCCGGTAATGTCATAATTTCATGACATTACGATCCCCGTTTTTCCTGCTGCTCCGTAAAACCACTGCTAATTCAAGGCATTAGCCCCTTGATTCCTAGAAGAACTTTCTGCAATATAGAACTGCGATCCTGATCCCCTGTGATCCCAAAGAAAATTTAATGAACTGGTGAGCACACTATTGAAATCTTGTACTCCTTTAAAAAAATTTCTACCTGCAAAGTCCATATCGGTGTATCTACACCCATCTGAGCAATATCTAAACAACTGGAGGTATTTCCCATGTCCGCAGAACGCCCCCCCTTGGAGGAAATGACTCTCCGGCAACTTCGTCGAGTTGCCAGCGAGCTTGGTATCTCTCGCTACAGTCGGATGCGCAAGGATCAACTTTTCGATGCGATTCGAGAGATCCAGCAGCGCATGCAAATTTCTCCTACCCCATCCCGCATCTTGGAGGCACAAGCAGAAGTGGAAGCAGCAAAGTTTGACGTTGGGCAGAATGATCTGAGGGGTGGTTCCCTAGCGACGGTGGACGAAGGACTGCCAGATCTGCCCGACGGCTATGGGGAAGGTCGGATTGTTTTAATGCCGCGCGATCCTCAGTGGGCCTACGCTTACTGGGATATCTCGAATGAGCTGAAGGAATCAGCTCGCCGCCAAGGAGGAATGCGTCTCGCCCTACGGTTCTATGATGTGACGGATGTGAGCTTGACCCTTCAGCGTCCCCATAGTTTGCAGCAATATGAGTGCGATGAACTGGCCCGAGAATGGTATTTGCCAGTGCCTGTGAGCAATCGTGACTACATGATTGAAATTGGCTATCTCACGATAGATGGTCGCTGGCTGCTGTTGGCGCGATCGGCAGAAGTTCGCATTCCTCCTGTTTATCCATCAGACTGGATTGATGATCAGTTCATCACGATTGATTGGGATGAAGATCTACGCAGCAAAACATTCCTCCAGCTGGCTCATCCTTCTGGGCAGGGTGCTGTTCTGACTAGCATTCCTGTCTATGATGAAGTCTTTGCCCAGGCTAAAGCGGCAGAGGATCAGCGAATAGCAGCTTCTGTGCCCACTTCTGCCAGCCAAGCTGCCGAATCTGCGATTAGTTCCTATGTGTTTCCTTCGGGCATGGGACAGTGGGCATCGGGTGCGGGAGTATCGGGCATGTCGGGGGTCGGCGCAGCGGGTATGTCCGGCGTCGGGCTGATGTCGGGGGTCGGCGCAGTCGGCATGTCCGGCGTCGGGCTGATGTCTGGCGTTGGTGCGGTCGGTATGTCCGGCATCGGGCTGATGTCTGGCGTTGGCGCAGTCGGCATGTCTGGCATCGGGCTGATGTCTGGCGTTGGCGCAGTCGGCATGTCCGGCATTGGCATGTCCGGCATCGGGTTGGGGGTTGCAGGCATGTCGGGTGTGGGGATGTCGGGTATCGGTCTGGGATCTCTTACCTTATCGGGCATTGGCATGTCAGGTGTAGGGATGATGTCCGGCGTCGGCATGTACTCTATGTCGGGCGTCGGTTCCAGTTCTCTGACAATGTCGGGCGTCGGCATGTCGGGTGTCGGCATGTACTCTATGTCGGGCGTCGGCATGTCAGGTGTCGGCATGTACTCTATGTCGGGCATTAACATGTCGGGCATCGGCATGTCGGGCGTCGGTTTCTCAGCGTCGGCACCGCCGATTCGTCCTCGCCAGTTTTGGATGATTGCGGATGCTGAACTGATCATCCATGGTGCAACCGAACCGGATGCCACCGTTACGATCGGCGGTCGTCCAATAAAGCTGAACGCTGATGGCACATTCCGCTTCCAAATGTCCTTCCAGGATGGAGATATTGATTTCCCGATCATGGCAGTGGCAGCAGATGGCGAACAGATGCGAGCAATTCATATGAAGTTCAATCGCAACACGCCAGAGCGTCGTACCAACCTGCGAGAAGAAGCAGTGGAGGAGTGGTTGGCATAGTTAACCTGTGTTTGGCATATGTCAAGTTGGCATATGCCAAGTTAAACGCCATCCTCACCCCGCATGAGGATGGCGGTAACCCTTAACTCCAGCTAAGCCCCGAAAAATCAAATTCTGAACGATCGCCCTTCAGGACACTGGAGGGCGATTTTGTTTGGGAACTGCAAGGCCGAAGCGGAGACAAGAAATCTATACCTCAATGTCCAACTTGAGGTACACCTTTAATTAGCCAATTGTCACTAGCCTAAGAGAGTAGCCTGCGGGTTTAAAGCTTATCGAATCACTTCAATTTGTTGAATTGACTTGACTTTCATGAATAAGCTTAAACCAATCTCAAATTGCCGGGCGATCGCATCAATAATCCAAATAATATTGCTGAGATATTGCTCAACCTTATCGCTATGATTCATCTGCTTCATGGGCTTGCTCAAGGTTTAATTCGAGGCATTCAGCCTTTGATTGTCCCCCTGTGTTTTGTGACTGCTTGGGGACTAGTTCTTCTAGGAATTTGGAGTGTCACCCATGCCCTACGCCAAGGAATTGCCAATGCTCGGCAAATGCATAAAATCCCCTGTGCCAACTGCCAATTTTTTACCCAAAACTACCTTCTGAAGTGCCCAGTGCATCCCTCAACTGCCCTCTCTGAAGCCGCTGTTAACTGCTCCGACTACGAACCCAAAAACCACGCCGATCTCTACTCATCCAATTCCACCCGATCGCTCAACCGATGAAATCATTTGAAATTATTCTTTTAAAGTTGTTGTCCTAAACTTGTTGCGCTCAAGAATCACGCAATATAAAATTCAACATCCTTTTATTTTCCCTCGGTCATGCTGATCCAAAAACTCCATAACTGTCCTGAATTCATAGCTGGAGATGGAACACAGCTGCGAGAGCTGTTGCATCCAGATAAGCAAGCAGTGTCTATTCGATACAGTTTGGCGCATGCGATCGTTCCACCAGGACAAACTTCAATTCCTCATTCTCTCACCACATCAGAGGTGTATTACATCATTAGTGGCGTCGGGGAAATGCATATTGAGGACGAAATACAGCCTATAGAACCAGGGGATGCCGTATATATTCCGCCCGACGCCAAACAGTTTGTGCATAATCCTGGCTCAGAACCACTCATTTTTGTTTGTATGGTCGATCCGGCTTGGCGTCAGGAAGACGAAACAATTTATGAGTAGTTTTGAGTAGGTTACTGCCAGCGCTTTGCGTTGGATCAAGTGTGGGGTACTTTTTAGAAGCCGCGTTCCGAGCAGCTTCTAGAAAATGCCTAGGGTTGACGCAATTGAAAATTGCTGTATGAGTAGCTTATCAACCAGTTTGCTGTAGCAGTCGCCAAAAGCTAGGTCTTATGTCATGCCGACCGTGATCTCTTGTGGCCTAAGTTACCTAGTGACTAAGGGGTTAACCCTACTAAATGCCCTGGTAAGCCTCTATGGTTTATCTCTATAAAAACCGCTGTCGCTTAAAGGGGCGATCGCCCTTAGTGTATTTTTATATACAGAATCTGTATCTTAAGAATTGGTGAAATCTTAAGATGCGGATCACACTTTGGTTTTAAGCCTTACGGCTCTAAACCTATTCCTTAAGAGCAATCTTTTGACCTAGCTTTTTGTTCTGGTAGAAAGGATCAAATCCTGACTAATGAGCAAAGTCATTGATAGCTTAAATCCAGCTTAAGTAATGGAAAACTGTTGCTCCTCCATCCAAATGGTGTCAATGGTGCGGCTCTTAATCTGGTGTGGTCTTCACTATGTTTAGCACCGCAGGGTCGGTATGTTCATTGTTGTGAAGGAGTTTTTTGAATATGTCCCAATTCGTTAATCGAAAGCCTAGAAAGCGGAGGTTTTCCTTTCAAGAAACCTTAACCCCGCTGCCCATATGGCGATTCATGCGTTCTAGCGCTTCTACCCTGCTAAAAGATCTAAGAGCGATGCAACAGTGGGCTCCAGCTTGGCAAGCTTGTGTACCTCTGGCAATGCTGATTGTTGGTGTCTTTGCCTTCTCTGCTTCGGCTCAAACGGGCTCCAAAACAGTGGAGCAACTGGAAACAGAGATGAAGGTGGGAATGGACACCATGTGGGTGATGATCACAGCTATGCTGGTGATCTTCATGAATGCAGGCTTTTGCATGTTGGAGACCGGCTTCTGTCGCCAGAAAAATGCCGTTAACGTTTTGTCGAAAAACCTGATTGTATTTGCCCTCTCGACGATCGCTTTTTGGGTGATTGGCTTCGGCTTAATGTTTGGCAATGGCAATGGCTTCATTGGGGCAGATGGCATCTTTTTGCTATCTGGAGCCGACAATAGCCCTTTGACGGGGGATGCTTACCAGGGAGCGTATCAATCGCTGAGCTGGACGGGGGTTCCCTTAGCTGCCAAGTTTTTCTTCCAGCTGGCTTTCGCGGGTACCGCTGCCACAATTGTCTCTGGTGCGGTTGCAGAACGGATTAAATTTGTAGACTTTTTAATCTTCAGTCTGCTGCTGGTAGGCATTGCTTATCCGCTGACAGGTCATTGGATCTGGGGTGGCGGCTGGTTAGCGAGTATGGGATTCTTTGATTTTGCTGGATCAACGGTGGTACACGCCGTTGGGGGTTGGGCTGCTTTAACGGGTGCCCTCTTCTTAGGACCCCGTTTGGGTAAATACAACGCTGATGGCAGCATTAATGCACTACCCGGCCACAATATGAGTATTGCGGCTTTGGGTTGCCTGATTCTCTGGTTGGGCTGGTTCGGCTTCAATCCCGGCTCCACGATGGCTGTAGGCAACGGGTCATTGATTGCCCATATTGCCTTAACCACCAACACGGCTGCTGCATTTGGGGGTGTCACCTCTATGATCACAGCATGGCTGGTGCTGGGCAAACCCGATTTGTCCATGATCATCAATGGCATCCTGGCAGGATTGGTAGCAGTCACAGCGGCTTGTGCGTTTGTTACCATCCCTGCGGCAGCGGTTATCGGCGCGGTGGGCGGTATTCTGGTCGTTTTCGCGGTAATTTTCTTCGATCGCATTAAAGTAGATGACCCGGTCGGCGCAACTTCGGTACACCTGGTGAATGGAATTTGGGGAACCCTAGCGCTCGGTTTATTTGCCGTCGGACCTAGCGATGCACCCAATGCTCTCTATAGTGCTGGACCTGGAGCTGGTTTGTTGATGGGCGGTGGCTTTGGTCAGTTAGGGGCGCAGATTGTGGGTACCTTGGCTGTAGGGGCTGTAACGGTTGTACTTTCCTCGCTCTTCTGGCTGGCCCTTAAAGCTACTTTGGGCGTCCGAGTTACGGCTGAGGAAGAAACGATGGGTCTGGACATTGGTGAGCATGGCATGGAAGGGTATAGCGGCTTCCTTAAAGATGCCAGTGGCGTTGGCTCTTCGGAAGTTGTGAACACCCCCTCAGGAATTGTGAACCTGTAAGGATCGTATCTGGTCAGCTGCGGAACATCTTTCAGGATCGGGGATTCAATCAAATCTAGACTGGGGGCAGAGGCACTGCTTCTATCTAAGGTCTTCACCCCAATCCCTATTGAGTTAAATTATTGAGTTAAATTCGCGATTCTAAGGACAGTTCATGGCTCAAGTGAGTTAGCTGGATAGCGACAGCTAAGTTAATTTCTAGCCTTTGTTTTGAATGCAGCGCTTAGCAGCACACTCAAAACAAAGGCTTTTTAAGAATTTTTTTACAGAGAAGTTGAGGAAAAAACCCGTTTCAGAAAATGTAGTTCGGGGTATTATGGGCGGTGTTCAATCCTGGTAGGTGTTCGATGGGTTTTGATGTCGTGCGCAACCGCCACTCGGTGAAGCGGATGGGCGATCGCCGCCTCCGTTCGGCGACTAACTTCTTCAGGTTTTCTCCAGTTGCCCTGCAAATGCAGCTGTTGCCGCGTTGGGTGTTTATCTCCCTAGCAGGCAATGGGCTGTTGGCAATCGCGGTGGTGCTGATGTTGGGGCGATCGCTACTCTTGCCAACAACGTCTCCGGCCTCTGCGGCCATGGCAGTCTCTCCTCAGCCAGATAGCCCCACTACAGACCCATCGGCAGCGACTGGATTAGGAGGAGTACGCCACTTGACCTACCAACAGTGGGTAGATCAACTGCGGCAAGAAGCCAATGTTGCTGCAACCCAGAAACCGGCCCATCTCACCATTTTGGCGGGTGACTCTATTAGTCTTTGGTTTCCACAAGACTTACTGCCTGCCGATCGCAGCTGGCTCAACCAAGGGATTTCTGGCGAAACCTCCACTGGATTGCTAAAACGGCTCAACTTATTCGATGCGACGAAGCCAGAAACCATCTTCGTCATGATCGGCATTAATGACCTGATCAAAGGCAACGACAATCAGACGCTGCTGGATAACCAGGAAAAGATTATCCGCGATCTGAAAACAAACCATCCTAAAGCCCAGATTGTAGTTCAGTCGATCTTGCCCCACGGAGGTGACCCGATCAAATGGGAAGGGCGCGATCGCCTGCTTGCCGTCCCGGCTAGCCGGATTCAAACGCTGAATCAGGAATTAGAAGCGATCGCCAAACAAGAAGGAGTCTATTTTTTAGATTTGTATTCGTTATTTGCCGATCCTCAAGGCAATCTTCGCCCTGATCTGACAACAGATGGCTTACATCTCAACCCGCAGGGGTATCGCATCTGGAGTGTTGCCCTTCAGGTTTACAGCCGCGAAGTATTAGAACCAGACTTGCAGGCTGGCGGATGAAGGATCGTTTCATCCCTGCTGTTTGGTAGGCTGAAACTAGCGTGACTTTAGCAATAAAAAACTGGGATGGACACAAAAGCTTTTAAGCGATCGCTGAATAGCTCTGACCTTTACCACCGTAAAGGGTTTGGACATGAGGCGGAAGTCTCGGGTCAGATGCAGTCGGAATATCAGAGTGATTTAATCCAGCAAATTCGGGAAAATCAGTACACGCTGCGGCGGGGAAACGTCACGATTCGGTTGGCGGAAGCCTTTGGTTTTTGCTGGGGGGTGGAAAGAGCCGTTGCTATGGCTTATGAAACGCGTCAGCACTTTCCCACCGAGCGCATCTGGATTACAAACGAGATTATTCACAATCCTTCAGTGAATCAACGTCTGCGGGAAATGCAGGTTGGCTTTATCGAAGTTGTAGCAGGCATTAAGAACTTTGGAGTCGTTGATCAGGGCGATGTCGTGATTCTGCCTGCCTTTGGAGCCAGTGTCCAGGAAATGCAGCTGTTGAACGATAAAGGGTGCACCATTGTGGATACGACCTGCCCTTGGGTATCCAAAGTGTGGAACACGGTGGAGAAACACAAAAAAGTGAGCCATACCTCCATCATTCATGGCAAATATAATCACGAAGAGACGGTCGCCACCAGCTCTTTTGCCGGAACGTATTTGATCGTTCTCAACCTGGCTGAAGCTCAGTATGTTTGTGATTACATTTTGCAGGGCGGCAGTCGGGATGAATTTA
The DNA here is from genome assembly GCA_036703495.1 of Coleofasciculaceae cyanobacterium. Taxonomy (GTDB): domain Bacteria; phylum Cyanobacteriota; class Cyanobacteriia; order Elainellales; family Elainellaceae; genus Drouetiella. The sequence goes on along the minus strand of DATNOY010001142.1, from coordinate 2,108 downwards.
TGGCTAAGTTCAACCGCGCCTGCTCCGCTGGCTTTGATCCCGATCGCGATCTCAGCTACATTGGCATTGCCAACCAAACCACGATGCTGAAGGGTGAAACCGAGCAGATTGGCAAGCTGTTTGAGCACACGATGATGAAAAAATATGGGCCAGATCAGCTCAACCAGCGGTTTCTCAGCTTCAATACCATCTGCGATGCCACGCAAGAACGCCAGGATGCCATGTTCCAGCTAGTGGATGAGCCGCTGGATCTGATGGTTGTGATCGGCGGCTACAACTCCTCCAACACGACGCACTTGCAAGAAATTGCCACTGAGCGGGGCATCCCTTCTTACCACATTGACAGCGCCGATCGCATTCTCTCAGGCAATCGGGTGGAGCATAAGCCTCTGCATCAAGATCTGCAAATTCAAGAAAACTGGTTGCCGGAAGGTGAAATTGTAGTGGGCATTACATCCGGGGCTTCTACGCCCGATAAGGTGGTAGCCGATGTGATTGAGAAGCTGTTTGAGTTGAAGGCAGCCGTCAAGGCATAGGCAGCTCCCGAAAAGACCGTCCTGAAACAGTCCCAAAATCGCTTTTCTCAGCTAGCTCTAATCTCCAGTTCACAAGTTCATCATTCTTGTGGCAAAGAATGCTCTTACAGTGGAAAACAAGAGGCGTTGATATCCTATCTTGCATCCGAGTAAGTGAGCCATGAGTTGTCCATTCATTGGATTTTCAATCAAGCTGGGGCGACCGCTAAAGATTTTGGCAGTGGCAGGAATTGCTGTTCTGAGCAGCACGGCTCCTGCTTGGGCTCAAGCTGTAGCTGACCGCAACGTTAATCCTCCAGAACTTTTACGAGACGGGCTGGAATGGATTCAGGGACTAGGAGCTATGGGGGCGATCGCCTTCATCGCTCTGTATAGCGTAGCCACCGTTGCCTTTATCCCAGGTTCTATCTTGACCTTGGGGGCAGGGGTCGTGTTTGGCATGGTTCAGGGCGCAATCTACGTTTTCCTGGGTGCCAGTCTAGGCGCAACGGCCGCTTTCGGGATAGGTCGCTATTTGGCGCGAGCCTGGGTATCCCAAAAAATTGGCAGTTATCCTCAGTTCAAAGCCATCGACGAAGCGATCGGGCGAGAAGGACTGAAGATTGTGCTGCTGACCCGCCTCTCTCCTGTTTTTCCGTTCACCTTGCTGAACTATGCCCTGGGGATCACGGGGGTTTCTTTACGAGACTATATTCTAGGCTTCATTGGCATGATTCCCGGTACAGTTCTGTATGTTTATCTGGGTTCTTTGGCAGGCAATGTAGCGGCGATCGGCTCACCGAGTCAGGACACCCATCCCGGCGTTCAGTGGGCGGTTCGCATCGTCGGCTTTGCTGCCACTCTGGCGGTGACGCTGTATGTGACTCAGATTGCCCGTAAAGCGCTGCATCAATCCCTTCCGGAGCCAGCTTCTCAAGAATCTCCCCGCTGAAGTCTTCTACCCTAGAACTGCATCTATGTCTCACTCTGCTGCTTCGCCTATCACCGTTTTGCCCATGGACGAGTTTAACCAAACCCTCATCTCCCATGTGCATCCCCCTGATTGGGTCAATCCCACTCCGCAAGCCCGCTACGATTTGGTAGTGATTGGCGGCGGCACAGCTGGGCTTGTGGTGGCTGCTGGAGCCGCAGGCTTGGGAGTGGGGTTAAAGGTGGCGTTGATCGAGCGGGAGCTATTAGGTGGAGATTGTCTGAATGTGGGGTGCGTCCCTTCTAAGTGCATCATCCGGTCGTCACGGGTCGTAGCAGATCTGCGCGATTCCACCACTTTTGGCATTGAGGCTGGCAATCCTCAGGTAGATTTTCCGGCCGTTATGTCCCGCATGCGCCGCCTCAGGGCAAAAATTAGCCCGCACGACTCAGCCCAGCGGTTTCAGAAGCTAGGTGTGGATGTGTTTTTGGGCGATGGCTGCTTTGCAGACCGTCAAACCATTCAAGTGGGTGAAAGCCGCTTGCGGTTTAAGAAAGCCGTAATTGCAACCGGCACGAGCGCTGCCAAGCTGTCGATTCCCGGTCTGGAAGCAGCGGGTTATCTTACCAATGAGACGGTGTTTTCCTTGACCGATCGCCCTC
>DATNOY010001141.1:0-4781 GCA_036703495.1 Coleofasciculaceae cyanobacterium | reverse complement strand
TTAACTATTTTACGGTGTGTCGGTGAGTCGCTGCCTCAGCAACAAGATAGTGAAATCGTAGCCATTTGCAGATTAGTCGGTCATACCGCAGGGGCATCTGGCTATATGCCTTGACTGTACGCCTTGACTATACGCCTTGAGAGAAGACGGGGGATTATCCAAGTGAAAACCGCTGTATTTCTGGTTAAAAGCTGCATGATGAAATTAGCAATGATTCAGTTCCCTCAAATCAACGCCACATGGTCAAGATTCTCCATCTTTCTGACATTCATTTGGGTAGTGGATTCTCACATGGACGAATTAATCCTGAGACAGGACTGAATACTCGCCTAGAGGATTTTGTCAGAACCCTGAGCCGATGCATGGATCGGGCGATTGCCGAGCCGGTAGATTTGGTACTGTTTGGCGGTGATGCGTTTCCAGACGCGACCCCACCACCCATTGTTCAAGAAGCATTTGCCAGCCAGTTTCGGCGCTTAGTCGATGCTGAAATCCCGACGGTTTTATTAGTCGGAAATCATGACCAGCATTCTCAAGGGCTGGGGGGAGCCAGTCTATGTATCTACCGGACGCTAGGAGTGCCCGGCTTTTTAGTTGGCGATCGCCTGCAAACCTACCGAATTGAAACCCGGGGTGGCACCATTCAAGTGATTACCCTACCCTGGCTGACGCGCTCTACCCTGCTCACCCGTCCTGAGACAGAAGGACTTTCTTTAGCTGAGATCAACCAGCTGTTGATCGATCGCTTGCGCGTCGCAATGGAAGGCGAAATTCGGCGGCTTGATCCAACCCTGCCTACTGTCCTACTCGCCCACCTGATGACTGATACGGCCCGGTTTGGGGCAGAACGCTTTTTGGCAGTCGGAAAAGGGTTTAATGTCCCGATGTCTCTCTTAGCACGGCCCTGTTTTGATTATGTGGCGCTAGGACATGTGCATCGCCACCAAGTGCTATCGGAACAGCCCTACATTATCTATCCCGGCAGCATTGAGCGGGTCGATTTTAGTGAAGAACAAGAAGAAAAAGGATTCATTCTGGCAGAGGTAGAGCGGCACAATACCCGGATTGAATTCTGCCCGCTGCCTGTCCGTAAATTCCACACTATTAATATAGATATTTCAAAAGCTGATGAGCCGCAGAAGGTCCTGCTGAAAGCCATTGCTTCCGAACCCATCGCCGATGCAGTAGTCCGCCTCATTTATCAGCTGCGCTCAGATCAATTGCCGCTAATTGAAGGTAGTACTTTACACCAGGCCCTCCAGGCTGCCCATACCTACACCATCCAGGCTGAGCTGATCAGCCAAATTGCCCGATCGCGATCGCCCGAACTGGGCACCGGCAGCAGTATCGATCCGCTGGCTGCACTGAAGAGCTATCTGACCCATCAACCTCATCTGTCCGATATCGCCGATGAGATGATGCAAACGGCCCAATTATTGCTGACCAGTGACCCCGAGGAAAGCCTGGATTTTGTGGAGCCTGTTCCAGAAAACCTTGATCTCGTCTCCCAACCTGCGGGGATCACAAAGGGCGAAATTTCGCAGTTGCGCCTGCTCTAAACCCCGCCCCTAAATTTGCCGCCACACTTACAAGATGAATCTAAGAATTGTGTGGATTTATCATAAAGTTTTCATGAAGCTGAGATCTGCAAAATTCAAAGCAAAGTCTTGCAGGGTAAAAGGTTCAGCCAAAATTGGAATATGAAGCCTGTATGAAGTTGTGCCGGTTTTTGAGGTGTCCCTGATCCCGATAGCAAAAACTTCATGTTAGTCTGTTGCAGTTCAATAACCAGGAGTGAACACGTAACGAGTACGGGCTAGACGGAGTGCGCAAACGCCATTTTTTGACTTTCGGCGTTTGAATCCCGCCACTCTATGTACCTTTCACGATGGACGTATGAATCACAAATTTTTAAGCGGTTTCACCGCCACCCTGCTAATCGCAACGCTAGGAGTCCTACCAAGCTATGCTGACCAGGCTGGGACAGTAGACGACGGTTCAGCGGCAAAAGTTTCCGCAGAATCAGGTTCTTTAAATCAGGAGATTTCTACTCAAATCGAGCCAGCGGCAAAAGTCTCTCAACCCGCGCAACCCGCCGAAGTTGCTTCTGCTCCGCTCCCAACCACCTCATCTCAAGAGGTTGTTAAAGTCGGAGAATATCAATCTCAAGATGCTGATCGTTCAGAAGCACCGATTGCAATCATTCACCCCCATGAACTGGCAGGTCGGCAAGCAGCCACCGTGTATGTCCATAACATCCCAGTTGTCACCTTCTTAGCTTCTAGTGTTGCCTCTACCTCTAGCAGCCGCACTCCATCGAGCGATGGATCTTCTGGAAACGCAACCGCAGAGAATTTCAATCCTTCCAAAAGCAGCCCCAGTAACTCTGATATCAAGGTTGCTAGCATTCAAGACAACAGCCTTGGCAATCTTGCCAATTCCCGACAAGCTTTTCATCCCATCCGTCAGCAGGCAACCGAAAGCAAATCCCAAGATACAGCAACCCAGCCAGCTGACCCCAATGACCCTGTATGGCGAGCCACCGAAGCCGCCGCTCGACTTAACCAGCTTCACCGTGACAGCGTGGATGCCAGCACCATCACCGTGTCCTGGGACGAGCAACACCAGGGTTATGTAATTAAGGCTGGCGAAGATGAGCTGGTCGAAATGGATGCCAATGCCATTCTGCCTAACACGACTGAAAACCCCAGTGAAGATGCCCTGCAAGCCACGAATTTGATTCGTCGGCAATTGGGAAATGCTCCGCCGCTGCAAAGTATTGCAGGCGATCGCAGGTCACAAGCAACCGTGTCGTTAGGGCCAGTGCAATTTAGCATTACCGGCATGGCCTCCTGGTATGGCCCTGGTTTTGATGGCAATTACAGCGCTAGCGGCGAGGTGTTCAACCAAAACGCCTTGACTGCAGCGCACCGCAATCTGCCCTTTGGCACCCAGGTTCGGGTGACCAACATGGACAATGGCATGTCTGTTGTCGTGCGGATTAATGATCGCGGTCCTTATGCAGACGATCGGATTATTGACCTCTCTCGGGGAGCCGCATCAGCCATTGGCTTAGTTCAGTCTGGCGTAGCACCCGTCAATCTGGAAGTGTTAGGGGCAGCCACGTCTGCGTCTCGGTAGAGGGACAACCTGACATCGCATTTACTAGCCAAAAGTTCCTGGTTGAGGCTAGTGGGGGGCTTGGCAATGCCAAGCCCTTTTGCTTGCTTGCAAGACTTAATCCATGCAATTAACCTAATCCCCTATCCAATAGCGATCGCCTATCCTAGTAGACAATGCTGATCCTAGTGGACAATGCTAGTAGAAAATCATTGAGTCCATCAGGGCTGTCCTAGCGCGATCGCATCCCTTAAAGGTGACGGTCTAAGACGGTCTAAGATTGACGGAAATCCCCACCTAAGCATCATGGGTGGCAAGATACAATGGCACTAGCAGCTATCCTTGAATTTATCTCAATAGCTTCATTCATCTCACATCTTTAGTGGCTCAGGCGAGGAGAACCGCAGCGAATGGGAAAAGTAGTCGGCATTGACTTAGGGACAACGAATTCTGTTGTCGCGGTTATGGAGGGCGGCAAGCCCGTCGTCATCGCCAATTCTGAAGGGATGCGGACTACCCCCTCTGTGATTGCCTTTACCAAGGAAGAAGAGCGGCTTGTGGGACAAATGGCCCGGCGGCAGGCTGTGCTGAATCCTCAAAATACTTACTATGGCGTCAAGCGATACATTGGGCGGCGCTATAGCGAACTCAACCCAGAGTCGAAGCGGGTCGCCTACACCATTCGGAAAGACGAGTACGACGCCATCAAAATTAAGTGTCCTCGCCTGCGCAAAGAATTTGCGCCCGAAGAACTTTCCTCCATGGTGCTGCGCAAATTAGCCGATGAAGCGACTCGCTACTTAGGAGAAACCGTTACAGGAGCAGTGATTACCGTTCCGGCTTATTTTAATGATGCTCAGCGACAGGCTACCCGAGATGCCGGACGTATTGCAGGACTAGAGGTTCTGCGCATTCTCAATGAGCCAACCGCCGCTTCGTTAGCCTATGGACTCGATCGCACCGATAGCCAAACCATTTTAGTGTTTGACTTAGGGGGCGGTACGTTTGACGTATCAATTCTAGACATTGGCGATGGGGTGTTTGAGGTTAAAGCCACCAGCGGTGATACTCAATTGGGCGGCAATGACTTTGACCGGCGGATTGTGGATTGGCTAGCCGATCAGTTTATGGAGCAGGAAGGCATTGACCTGCGGCGCGATCGCCAGGCCTTGCAACGCCTGATGGAAGCTGCCGAAAAAGCCAAGATTGAGCTTTCAGGGGTCACGGTCACAGACATTAATTTGCCCTTCATTACGGCGACTGAAGACGGGCCAAAGCATCTGGAAACTCGGATGACGCGATCGCAGTTTGAGGAACTCTGCGGCGATCTGGTGAATCGGCTCCGGGCTCCGGTCAAACAGGCTCTGGCTGATACAGGATTGCGACCCCAACAAATTGATGATGTCATTTTGGTGGGCGGTGCTAGCCGCATGCCGATGGTCAAAGAAGTGGTGAGAGTGCTGTTGGAGCGCGAACCCAAAGAGAATATTAATCCCGATGAAGCCGTAGCCGTGGGAGCCGCAATTCAGGCTGGCATTCTTAATCAAGAAGTACAGGATATTTTGCTGCTGGATGTGACGCCGCTTTCCGTAGGGCTAGAAACCATCGGCGGCGTGATGAAAAAGCTAATTCCTCGCAATACAACAATTCCCGTCCGGCGA
>DATNOY010001140.1:0-4358 GCA_036703495.1 Coleofasciculaceae cyanobacterium | reverse complement strand
AAAAAGACATTTTCGATGGTGGGACGGGCATTGACACCCTGATTATTTCTGGTGGAACGGCAACCACGGCACTAACTCTGAACGTTGACACAACCACTAATCAACTCAGCGGCATTGCTGATCTTACAGTGCAAAACTTCGAGATCTTCAACTTCAGTGGTTTCTTGGGTAGTCTTAACGCAACTGGCGGCACTGGCAATGACACTATCACTACTGGAGCTGGCAATGACACGGTCACGGGCGGTGCTGGTGATGATACTCTCACCACTGGAGCAGGGAACGATATTCTCGACGGTGGGGCTGGAACCAACACTCTGGTAGGCGGCACGGGCGATGATACCTACATTGTTAGCGTGACCACCAATACCCTTACCGAAGCAGCGAATTCTGGCACCGATGCAGTTCTAGCGTCTATCACCTATACGTTGGCAAATAACGTTGAAAACCTTACTCTTACAGGGACAGAGGCGATCAACGGTACTGGCAACGCTCTCAACAACACCATTACTGGTAATAGTGCCAACAACATTCTGAATGCTGGCAATGGCAATGATGTCCTCACGGGTGGTCTTGGCAGCGATCGCCTCATTGGCGGCAATGGAGCCGATAGCCTGACGGGTGGCGATGGAGCTGACACCTTTTTCTTTATTAACCGGAGTGATTCTCTGTTGGCGAACTACGACCGCATCACCGACCTCCAGATCGGCACCGACATCATTGATGCCCCCACCGCCGTCAGCGCGACTAACATTGCTAAACTCGGAGCGGTAGCTGCTCTGACGCAAACGGGCATTAGTACTGTGTTGACTAACAGCGGCTTTGCCGCCAGTCGAGCGGCTACCTTTAGCTTCGGCAGCCGCACTTTCCTTGCTCTGAACGACGGCACAGCAGGCTTTCAAGAAACTAGCGATGCTGTAATTGAGATTACTGGCTTCACTGGTAACCTGAGCGCTCTGGCGATCGCATAGCTCCCAAAGCTAATGGCACGCTATTGGTCTGTAAACCATCGCTACTGATGGGCTGATTGGGGTTGTTCAGAGTGTCAATAACTTGCCCTGACGAGCAATACATTCACCTTCGTTTAAGACCTAGAGTTTACATCAATAGATTGCGAACCCTTGGCTGGGGCTATGCTCCAGTCAGGGATTTTACCTTTCCACCCGGTTCAAAGTTCAATACATATTGATTATGCAACTACCTAAACCTTCGCTTTTAGATGTTTTACATTACGCTAATACTTTTCCTGTAGTTGCTACAGGTCATCATTCTTTCGAAAGTCCTTCTTCTCAGCGAACCGAACCCCTATTTGGTACGGATGGGATTCGAGGCAAGGTGGGGAGCCGTTTGACAGCATCCTTGGCGCTAGAAATTGGCTATTGGGCAGGGCAAGTTCTCCAGACCTATTCCTCCCAATCCAGAGTGGTGATTGTGGGACAAGATTCCAGAAATTCTAGCGATATGCTGGCAGCTGCCCTATCTGCTGGATTAACCTCAGCTGGACTAGAAGTCTGGTATTTAGGGCTATGCTCAACTCCGGCAGTGGCGTACCTTACCAGTATCTCGGCGGCTGTGGGCGGAGTGATGATCTCAGCCAGCCATAACCCTCCCGAAGATAATGGCATCAAATTTTTTGGGGCTGATGGGACGAAGTTATCTCAGGTGGTGCAAGCTCAAATTGAATCAGGGTTGCATGGAGAGTGGCACCTGCTTGAGAACAGCAATCCCACCCATCGGTGGGGACACCAGCACACTCGCCCAGAACTGTTAGATCAATATGCGACGGCTCTGCAAGCTTCTCTACCCCCTCAAGTCGATCTTTCAGGTATGCGAATTGTTTTAGATTTGGCCTGGGGAGCCTCAGTTGATCTGGCTCCCCCAGCGTTTCAAGCAGTCGGTGCAACCGTAATCTGTCTGCATGATCGGCCGGATGGCGATCGCATCAATGTTCAGTGTGGCTCGACTCATCTTGGCCCGTTGCAAGCGGCAGTTCAGCAGCACAATGCTGACTTTGGGTTTGCCTTTGATGGCGATGCCGATCGGGTGATGGCGATCGACGCTCAAGGGCGGGTAGTCGATGGAGATCATATTCTCTACCTTTGGGGACAACAATTACGTCAAGCTGGGCAGCTACCGGAAAACCGTCTGGTATCAACCGTCATGGCAAATCTGGGTTTTGAACGAGCATGGCAGCAATCGGGTGGGCAGATGACTCGGACTGCCGTTGGCGATCAGCATGTTCATGCCGAAATGATGCGTCTGGGCGCAACGTTAGGCGGTGAGCAGTCTGGGCATATTCTCTGTCCTCATTACAGCGTATCGGGGGATGGTTTGCTCACAGCATTACATTTGGCTGCACTGGTGAAGCAGTCTGGGCAGTCTTTGGCTCAACTCCGCGATTGCAGCTTTCAGCCGTACCCTCAACTCTTAAAAAATGTGCGCGTCGAAAATCGTGAACGACGGTTGAACTGGAAGGAGAATGATGCTTTGCAGCAAGCCATCTATCAAGCTGAACAGTTTATGGGTGAGCAGGGGCGGATTTTGGTACGAGCTTCTGGCACTGAACCGGTTATCCGCATCCTGGTAGAAGCGGAAGATCTGGAGTTGACGGAGTACTGGGCACAGAGGCTAACGCAAACATTTGATCGGATTTTGTTAAATTAGCGGTTTCATGAAGGAATCATTTCACCTGTTGAGGATTAAATTCATGATGCAATTTCAGGGCAGACACGTTCTTCACCCACTAGAGTCCCAACTTCAGGCAATCGCTACCGATCGAAATGGGGACTTTTCTCTTCAAGAAGGGTTAAACCGGCTAATCCATCAATTATCAATCAGACGGTGGTGGCTGATACGGACTGATCGACGTGCAATCCCTTGTCTGTTAATCGGTTTAGGACTGCTGATTTGGATACAGCAACCTTTCCTCTATCAAGGGTTGAATCTAGCCCTCAAAGCTCTAGAGACACTCACTAGCGTCGTACCTAGCTCTTTAGGACTTCTAGTATCGGCACTGGGAGTGGCGTTCCTTCTCAAAAATCAGCATCGTCCCAATATAGGTATCTCTCAGATCCTACAACCTGCCAGACCCGCTGTGCGGCAGAACAAGCGGCTCCATTGGCTGCCGGCCCAACGTCAGTTAAGCCAGAATCCTAAAATAGTGGCGATCGGCGGTGGCACAGGACTTTCTGCCCTGTTACGCGGCTTGAAGCACTACAGTTCTGACATCACAGCCATCGTCACAGTAGCAGATGATGGCGGTTCATCGGGCAGATTGAGACGAGAATGTGGTCTCTTACCTCTGGGTGATATTCGTAGTTGTATGACAGCCTTAGCTGACGAAGAACAGACCTTTACAGAGTTGTTTAGGTTTCGATTCCAACAGGGTGAGGGGTTAGCAGGACATAGCTTCGGCAACCTGTGTCTTGCAGCGATGAACACGATGATGGGCGACCTAGAGCAAGCTATCACTGCCTGTTCTCAAATACTCAATATCCAAGGGCAGGTCTTACCGGCAACGCTGTGTGATGTTCATCTGTGGGCAGAATTATCAGATGGTCGCCGCATTGAGGGAGAATCAAGCATCACGGAAGCGAAGGGAAAAATTCGTCAGATTGGTTGTACACCCGCTAATCCGCCTGCGCTACCTGCCGCCATTGCCGCGATCGAGTCTGCAGACTATATTATTTTGGGTCCCGGTAGCCTCTACACTAGCGTCATTCCTAATCTACTGATTCCGGAAATTCGGGAGGCGATCGCCAGAGCGACAGTTCCTCGCATTCACATCTGCAACATTATGACCCAGTCTGGTGAAACAGACGGTTATCGGGTTTCAGATCATATTCGGGCGTTGGATCGCGTCTGTGGTCAACGGTTGTTTGATAGTGTTTTGGTACATCAAGGCAGCATTTCATCGCGATCGCTGTCCGTTTATGCCGAAGAAGATGCTTACCCGGTGGTGTTTGATCAGGAGAATGTCAGCCAATTAGACTGTCAGATCATCTTAGAGGATATTATCGACATTGATCTCCATAACCACTCTATTCGCCATCATTCCCATCGATTAGCTAGATCTCTAGACAGATGGTTTAATAGCTTACCTGAGTAAGCGTTATCCTATTGTTAACTAACTGACTTTAAGAAAAGTTATTCAGAAAATGCAACCTGCTTATTTTCGTTACCACAATCATCCTAAACTCGTCCGAAGCTGGGCTTATCAACTCCAAGGAGAAAAGGGAGCTAGTTTAAACTTAAACCCCATTACTCAGTCTTCTTCTGATCTAGCGGTCATTGACTATTCTCGCAACGGCGCTGAAAGTGGTGAGTTCACTCGTGCAGAAATTAACGCTGTCCGTAAATCT
>DATNOY010001139.1:0-14779 GCA_036703495.1 Coleofasciculaceae cyanobacterium | reverse complement strand
ACCAGATCTAAAACCTTGTGCCGTCCGCGCAGCAGGCGGCACAGGGCATTAAACATAAAACCTCGAGGTTTTATGTTTAATGCCCTGTGCCGCCTGCTGCGCGGACGGCACAAGGTTTTAGATCTGGTTTTTAATGACGCCGAGGTGCTTAGTCTTGCTCAAAAATTGCTCAAAAATGCCTGTATGCGCTGCCAAACCTGGTCCAACAGGTCGGGATGATCGGCATCAAACCATTCAATAGCGCGATCGGCTTTGAACCAGGTGCGCTGCTGCTTAGCAAATTGGCGGGTGTGCAAAACAGTTAAAGCGTTGGCTTCTGCTAGGGAAAGTTCTCCGGCTAGATATTGCCGAATCTCTTGATAACCCAGGGTGTTGAGTAAGGGTAGATCGGCTCCATATTGCTGGCAGAGAAAACTGACCTCCTCAACAAATCCATCGGCAATCATTTGATCGGTTCGCTGCTGGATGCGAGCCGTCAAGGCTTGCATGTCTGCACAATCCAGCCCAATCTGAAGTATTGGATAGGTGGGGGGGCATTCTCCTTGCTGGGCTGAAATGGGCTGCCCCGTTGCATAGAACACTTCCAAGGCCCGTAAGGTGCGTACCTGATCGTTAGGGTGAATTTTTTCGGCTGAGAGCGCATCCACTTGCTGTAAAAAGGCATAGCATTGAGGCTGCCCAATTGCCTGAAGCTGCGATCGCAGCCCCACCTGCGGAGCTACTCTAGGAATCCGCAAACCATGGGTGATCGATCGAATATAAAGTCCCGTCCCGCCGACGAGGAAAGGCATCTGCCCGACTTGATGCAACCGTGCAATCTCTGCCTGGGCCTGCTGCTGATATTCTGCCAAGGTCAGCGTTTGGGTGGGGTCACAAATGTCGATCAGCAGGTGAGGTAGGCGCTGCTGTTCGACGATCGAGGGTTTGGCCGTGCCAATGTTGAACTGGCGATACACTTGCCGCGAATCGGCGCTGAGGATGACGCCATTGAGCTTTTCGGCTAGGGCGATCGCCAAACCCGACTTGCCAGTTGCCGTAGCCCCGCAAATCACGATTAAAATAGAAGTTGAAGAACTTGGTACGAATGTATTAGTCAAAGTGACGCCGTTGCTCAAAAGCTGTAAATGTTAAGTCTTGTCAAAATCCTTACAGATCGATCTCCCTCCAGAACCTCGCCTCAGACCGCCTTAGAACCGCCTCAAACCGTTTTCTGCTATAATTTTGATATATTTTGATGTTTTGAAGTTTAAGACGGCTTCAAACCACATAAAGGAGCGCTTTATTCATGACAACGAACTACGGTGCCGACCAGATTCAGGTTTTGGAAGGTCTAGAGCCTGTCCGGAAGCGACCCGGCATGTACATTGGTACTACTGGTCCCCGTGGCTTACATCACCTAGTGTATGAGGTGGTGGATAACTCTGTTGACGAAGCCTTGGCAGGCTACTGCAAAAATATTCAGGTCAAGCTAGATGCCGATGGCTCGGTCACCGTTACGGATGATGGACGCGGCATTCCGACGGATAAAGTTGCCCGCACGGGCAAGTCTGCTTTAGAAACCGTCATGACCGTGCTGCATGCGGGCGGTAAATTTGGGGGTGGAGGCTATAAGGTCTCGGGGGGGCTGCACGGGGTTGGGATTTCTGTGGTTAATGCTCTGTCTGAGTGGGTCGAGGCAACGGTTTGGCGAGAACAGAAAGTGCATACTCAGCGCTTCGAGCGAGGGTTAGCCGTTACCGACTTGCAGGTTAAACCTGGAGCGGGCGATCGCACTGGCACTTCGATTACCTTTAAGCCTGATATTCAAATTTTTAGTACTGGCATTGAGTTTGACTACAATACGCTGTCGGGTCGGCTGCGTGAACTGGCCTATTTAAATGCTGGCGTAGAAATTACTTTTACCGATAATCGATTAGAGCTGCTCAAAATTGATCAGCCGCGGGTGGAAACCTACCACTACGCTGGCGGCATTAAGGAATACATCACCTACATGAACAGCGATAAGCAACCGCTGCATGAAGAGGTGGTCTATGTACAGGGCGAGCGCAACAACGTTCAGGTAGAGGTGGCTTTGCAATGGTGTGTAGATGCTTACACGGATAATATCCTGGGTTTTGCCAACAACATTCGCACCATTGATGGTGGAACGCACCTAGAAGGCTTGAAGGCCGTGCTGACCCGGACGATGAATGCGATCGCCCGCAAGCGCAACAAGCTGAAGGAAGGGGATTCTAACCTGGCTGGCGAAAATATTCGCGAAGGGTTGACGGGCGTGATTTCGGTGAAGGTGCCCGATCCAGAGTTTGAAGGGCAAACCAAGACTAAGCTAGGCAACACAGAAGTGCGCGGCATTGTGGATTCGCTGGTGGGCGAAACCTTGACCGAGTATCTGGAGTTCCGCCCTAGCGTGGCCGATGCCATTTTGGAAAAGGCAATTCAAGCCTTCAATGCGGCTGAGGCAGCCAGACGGGCCCGGGAGCTAGTACGCCGTAAGTCGGTGCTGGAGTCTTCAACCCTGCCGGGCAAGCTGGCAGACTGTAGTTCTCGCGATCCTTCTGAGTCGGAGATCTTCATCGTGGAAGGGGATTCTGCTGGCGGTAGTGCCAAACAAGGACGCGATCGCCGCTTCCAGGCTATCCTGCCGCTGCGAGGCAAAATCCTCAACATTGAGAAAACAGATGATGCCAAGATCTATAAGAACACTGAGATTCAGGCGCTGATTACGGCGCTGGGGTTGGGGATTAAGGGCGAAGAGTTTGACGCCTCTCAGCTGCGCTATCACCGTATTTGCCTGATGACCGATGCTGATGTGGATGGGGCGCACATTCGGACGCTGCTGCTCACCTTCTTCTATCGCTATCAGCGAGCGCTGGTGGATCAAGGCTATATCTATATTGCCTGCCCGCCGCTTTATAAGATTGAGCGGGGACGCAATCACTACTATTGCTATAGCGATCGGGAACGGGATCAGATTACCGCTGGCTTCCCTGAAAATGCCAAATACGACATTCAGCGTTTCAAAGGTTTGGGTGAAATGATGCCCCAGCAGCTTTGGGATACCACCATGAATCCTGAAAGCCGCACGCTCAAGCGGATTGAAATTGAGGATGCCGCCGAGGCAGACCGGATCTTTACGGTGCTGATGGGCGATCGAGTAGCTCCGCGACGCGAGTTCATTGAAACCTATGGCTCACGGCTGAACCTGGCTGATCTGGACATCTAAATAGCTCTCTGCCTTTCGAGGCTTGGAGAAGCCTACACCAAACCTAGCGGGTTTGGTGTAGGGGCGTCACCTTATGTCTACTCTCTTGAAAGCGATATCCTAGCTTCCCCGCTTCTCCCAAGATTCAGTACTCCGATCGCTCAGATTTTTCAGTAACCCGGCTGATTTGCAGTAATTCTGTCCGGCAAACCTCGTCGCCTCGGGTTGATCTAAACTTTGCCAAAGCGGCGATCGCGCTGCTGAAAAGCGCTCAACGCCCGGTAAAATTCTGTGCGATCAAAGTCAGGCCAGAGGGTATTGGTGACATACAGCTCGGCATAGGCCACTTGCCACAGCAGAAAGTTACTAATCCGCATTTCGCCACTGGTGCGAATCAGCAGATCGGGATCGCAGACTCCAGCCGTGTAAAGATGCTGCTCAAACAGGGCTTCGTCGATCTGATCTGGGGTAATCAGCCCTTGCTGGACTTGAGTGGCAATGGCTCGGCAGGCTTGAATGATTTCTTGCCGTCCGCCATAGTTGGTCGCAATGCTAAACCGAATCCCTTTGTTGTGCTGAGTTTCAGTCATAGCGCGCTCAATCTCAAGCTGTAGCGAGTTAGGCAACGCATTCAGATTGCCGACAAAGCGGATGCAAACATCCTCTTTCATCATTTCTTTCAGCTCTTGCCGCAGCACCCGCTCAAACAAAGTCATCAAAAAATCGACTTCTTCTAGCGGACGTCCCCAGTTTTCTGTAGAAAAAGCGTAGGCAGTCAGCGCTCCCACCCCCCAATCTTTGCAGCAGCGCAAAATATCTTTTAGGGCATCCACGCCACGTCGATGCCCCATAATCCGGGGAAGGCCCTGCTTTTTGGCCCAGCGACCGTTGCCATCCATAATGACAGCTACATGCCTGGGTAAGCGATCGCGTTCCAAGTCAGCAGGCAACTCCCGTAACAAAATGGATGGTTTTGCGGTCATTTTTTCTCCCGAGAAGCTGATGATTTTGAGCGAAAAACCCGTGAAAAGAGGGCTTTGGTTTTACTACGTATCTGCCGTCCTAGATTTCGCAATGGCGCAACAGGTTCGCGATCGGCAGATTGAGAGAAACGTTCGCTTAATAACTCCCTCAGTTTACTGCTCGTTAGGGGTCGATTCAGTGTTCCCCGCTCGGCCAACGAAATTGATCCGGTTTCTTCTGATACAACAATACACAGGCAATTTTCAATGCGTTCGGTAATTCCCATAGCCGCTCGATGGCGAGTACCCAATTGCCGTGAGGCAGTGCGTTCAGAGAGGGGTAAAATTACGCCTGCTGCCACCACTCTAGAACCCCGGATAAATACCGCTCCATCGTGCAATAGGGTAGAAGTTTGGAAAATTGTTTGCAGCAGCTCTTTAGAAACTTCTGCATTCAGCCGTACACCCGGAACTGAGAAATCGCGCTGCTCATCAATCGGGCGATCGGTTTCTAAAATCAACAAAGCGCCAGTGCGGTTCTGAGACAGCTCTTTCACCGCATCCACAATTTCATCGGTGACGCTATCCGGCTTAGGAATCGCTTCCTTCGACGGACGAAAAAGCTGCATCACTTCTCCGCGTCCCAATTGTTCCAATAATCGGCGGAACTCGGCCTGGAGATTCAGCGCCATAGCCACAGCTGAGCCAATCACTAGCTTTTCCAGCATAAAGCTCAGCAAGCTGAGTCCCAGGACATTGCTGATGGCTGCTGCCAGCATTAGGATAATCAACCCTCGCACCATCCACAGGGTGCGCCGTTCTCCAATGATTACCAGAATCAGATAGGTCAGCAGCAGCACCAAGCTAATGTCTAAAGCGGACAATAGCGGCAGCCATTTTTGCTTTTCAGCCTCCAGCCCACTCACTGGAGATCCTAATCCAATGTCGATCGCAGGCACGAGCAAGGACCATGTCCAGCCAAAGTTTGTCAGCCATTGATTCAACAGAGATCCCATTGGATTGATGCTGGATTGACGCTTTTGGAGGGATGAGAGCAGAAGGGGTGGAAGATGAAAGCCTGAAGCGGTAGAGCTGAAGCAATGAACGGCGATGAAGCTAACTGAAATCAAAACTCCAATTTGCCATCAAAGTCTAACTCTACCGGCGAATTCATCTTTCATCTTTCATTCTTCTTCATCCTTACTTTGTAAGTCGTTCGGGTAGACGATCTTGACGCACGAGATCTTCATAGGTTTCGCGTTGCAAGATAATGCTGGCCTCACCCTGATTGACCAATACTGCTGCCGGACGAGCCAGTCGGTTGTAATTGGAAGCCATACTGTAGTTATACGCGCCGGTTGCCATCACCACCAAAATATCGCCTGGTTCAGTCGGCGGTAGGTGTGCTGCTTTGATGACGATATCGCCTGATTCGCAATGCTTACCCGCGATCGCCACAGGCTCCGTCATCTCAGCCGACATTTGATTAGCCAACACAGCTCGATAGACAGATTGATAGGTGATGGGGCGCGGGTTATCAGACATGCCACCATCTACCGTCACATAGGTGCGAATGTCAGGAACAACCTTCTGGCTGCCCATTGTGTAAGCCGTGACGCAGGCAGAGCCAATCAGCGATCGCCCCGGTTCTGAAATCAGCTTTGGCAAAGGTAGATTCTGGCTCTCGCAAGCTTGCACAATTCCTTGGCAGACTTCCCGCACCCAGTCCTCAATGCTGGGTGGATCATCGGATTCGGTGTAGCGAATGCCCAAGCCCCCACCGATGTCTAACACCCGCACGGGTAAGCCATACTCGGCGGCCTTGCTAAACCACTGCACCATCACTGCCCCTAAATCATGGTGCGGCTGCAGTTCAAAAATCTGTGAACCAATGTGGGCATGTAAGCCAATGCAGTCTAAACCTGGCTGTTGGCTGATAAAGGCAAAAACCGGCTCAAGCTGCTGCGGATCAAAGCCAAACTTGCTATCAATACTGCCCGTGCGAATGTAGTCATGGGTATGACATTCAATGCCCGGGGTCAAACGCAGCATGATCTGGATGGGAGCAGGAACGCTGCCGTTTTCCACAGCATGGCGGGTTGGCCAATCTGCCAGGGTCTTCAACTCCAGCCAGTTGTCCACAATAATTGTGCAGCCTTGCTCAATAGCAAAACTCAGTTCATCAACTGACTTATTGTTGCCGTGCAGGTAAATTGCTTCTGGTTTTACTCCCGCTTGCAGTGCGGTATACAGTTCACCGCCTGAAACCACATCAATACCTAGTCCTTCACTGGCAACGATCGCGCAGACGGCTAGACAGTTCCAGGCTTTAGAAGCATAAATAACCTGCGATTCGCCAGGGTAGTACTGCTCAAAAGATTGACGATACTGACGACAAGCCGTTCTGAAGGTTTGTTCATCCAAAATATAGAGCGGTGAACCAAACTGTTTCACCAGATCCGTGACGTCACAGCCCCCAATCTCTAGATGATCTTGACTATTGACCTGAGCCGTTAGCGGCAGCAAGAATTGATTAGGAGAAGGATGATCCGTAGTCGGAGCGGGTAGATACTGGCGACCTGAGTTCACGGCCGCCAATGTGGGAGTCGATACCATTAGAATTTGTTATCCTTTTCAGTCAGCTATCCCAAAAAAGTGAGCGCGATCGCGCCATATCACGAGGACTATACCCCCAGTGTACAATTGAGGGCTGTCTATCCCTAACTTATATTTCTAAGGCTTCTGTGAATTTTCTAGTGCTCCTGCCTCTAACCATCGATCTCCTGCCCAAAGCCGTTGCTCTAGATCAGCGCTGTCTAGGTGGATTGTGGACGTTAGAGGGCTATCAGCGGGAGATAGATAGCCTTAACAGTGATTTGTGGGTTTTACAGCCTGAGGGTGCAGATGAGGACATCATCGGGCTGGGCTGCCTCTGGGCCATCTTAGAAGAAGCCCATATTACAGTACTGGCTATTGATCCCCGCTATCAGCGGCAAGGGTTAGGTCAAGTTCTTTTGTTTTCACTCTTGGCATCTGCCCATCAACGAGGGCTAGAATGGGCAACATTAGAGGTGAGGGCGTCCAATCAGGCGGCCGTTTCGCTATACCGGAAATTTGGGTTTGAGGAAGTTGGCAAGCGACGCAGCTACTACCAGGACAATGGAGAAGATGCGCTGATTTTGTGGCGCAAAGGATTGCAGCATTCAGAGTTTGCCCAGGTGCTAGAGGAGTGGCAGGAACAGGTGAGCGATCGGTTAACGCGATCAGGCTGGGAGTGGCATTCGTCGATGACAGCACATTGCTAGTATGCGCTAGCGATTAAGTATAAAAACCTAAGTTTTTGTCATCTTGTCTTGACTTCTTCTCTAATTTATCGTAACAATTTTCGGTTGGGAGTTAAAAAATTCTCTGCGGAAAATAACTTAACCAATCCCCGGAAAATTCTTTGAAATCAAGGAATTTTTCTAAGCAATTTGGATGATCTTCGGTAATCACCACCTATATCCCGCTGTTTGGCCCTAACAGCTGGGGGATTTTCCTATGCTAAAATCAGCTTACCGGTTCGCCAGGTGGTATAGGAACGCCATGTTTGAACGCTTCACTGAAAAAGCCATTAAGGTGATTATGCTTGCCCAGGAGGAGGCTCGTCGCCTGGGGCACAATTTTGTGGGAACAGAGCAGATCCTCTTGGGTCTGATTGGAGAAGGGACCGGCGTCGCCGCCAAAGTGCTGAAGTCCATGGGTGTCAACCTCAAAGACGCTCGGATTGAAGTTGAAAAAATCATTGGGCGGGGATCAGGTTTTGTTGCCGTCGAAATTCCCTTTACCCCTCGTGCCAAGCGAGTGCTGGAACTATCCCTCGAAGAGGCCCGCCAGCTTGGACACAATTACATTGGCACTGAACACTTGCTGCTTGGCTTGATCCGCGAAGGGGAAGGCGTCGCAGCAAGGGTGTTGGAAAATCTGGGCGTTGACCTCTCTAAGGTCCGCACTCAAGTGATCCGCATGTTGGGTGAAACTGCCGAAGTTTCTGCTGGAGGAAGTCAAGGACGCACCAAGACCCCGACGCTGGACGAATTTGGCTCTAACTTGACTCAAATGGCGGCTGATGGCAAACTCGACCCCGTGGTCGGTCGCCAGAAGGAAATTGAGCGTGTTATCCAAATCCTCGGTCGCCGTACGAAGAACAACCCTGTTCTAATTGGTGAGCCTGGGGTAGGGAAAACCGCGATCGCTGAAGGTTTAGCTCAGCGCATCTCTAACAATGATGTCCCGGATATCTTGGAAGAGAAGCGAGTCGTTACCCTTGACATTGGTCTGTTAGTTGCGGGTACGAAGTATCGAGGTGAATTTGAAGAACGCCTCAAGAAGATCATGGATGAGATCCGCCAAGCCGGTAATGTCATCCTGGTGATCGATGAAGTTCATACGCTAATTGGTGCAGGTGCCGCCGAAGGGGCGATCGATGCTGCAAATATCCTGAAGCCTGCTTTGGCGAGAGGAGAGCTGCAATGCATCGGTGCCACAACGCTAGATGAATACCGTAAGCACATCGAACGCGATGCTGCCCTGGAGCGCCGCTTCCAGCCGGTCATGGTAGGTGAACCGACCGTTACCGAAACGATCGAGATCCTGCATGGTCTGCGGGAGCGCTATGAACAGCACCATAAGCTGAAGATCTCGGATGAAGCCTTGGAAGCTGCTGCCAAGCTTTCCGATCGCTATATCTCCGATCGCTTCTTGCCGGATAAGGCAATTGACCTAGTTGACGAGGCTGGTTCTCGCGTTAGACTGATCAACTCTCAGCTGCCGCCAGCAGCGAAAGAGCTCGATCGCGAACTGCGCCAAGTCCTCAAAGACAAAGATGATGCCGTACGTTCTCAAGACTTTGATCGGGCAGGTGAACTGCGCGATCGAGAAATGGAAATTAAGGCAGAAATTCGGGCGATCGCTCAGAACAAAAAGGCTGAATCCACAGACGGCACAGATGATTCTCCAGTGGTGGGTGAAGAAGACATCGCCCAAATTGTGGCCTCTTGGACAGGGATTCCAGTGAATAAACTCACTGAGTCTGAATCTGAGAAGCTGCTGCACATGGAAGACACGCTGCATCAGCGGATGGTGGGTCAAGAGGAGGCGGTTAAGGCAATTTCTCGCGCCATTCGTCGGGCTCGTGTGGGTCTGAAGAATCCGAATCGTCCGATTGCTAGCTTTATCTTCTCCGGTCCCACTGGGGTAGGTAAAACAGAATTGGCTAAGACGCTAGCGTCTTATTTCTTCGGTTCTGAAGAAGCCATGATCCGTCTGGATATGTCTGAGTTTATGGAGCGCCACACGGTCTCCAAGCTGATCGGTTCGCCTCCGGGCTACGTAGGCTACAACGAAGGCGGTCAGTTGACGGAAGCGGTACGCCGTCGTCCTTATACGGTTGTGCTGTTCGATGAAATTGAAAAAGCGCACCCTGACGTGTTCAACATGCTGTTGCAAATCTTGGAAGATGGTCGCCTGACCGATGCCAAGGGACGCACGGTAGATTTCAAGAACACGTTGTTA
The DNA here is from genome assembly GCA_036703495.1 of Coleofasciculaceae cyanobacterium. Lineage (GTDB taxonomy): Bacteria > Cyanobacteriota > Cyanobacteriia > Elainellales > Elainellaceae > Drouetiella. Next base: position 5,062 of record DATNOY010001139.1, on the reverse strand, counting down.
ATCATGACCTCTAACATCGGTTCCAAGGTCATTGAGAAAGGAGGTGGCGGTTTGGGCTTCGACTTTACGTCTGATAGCGCCGATGAAGCCAACTACAATCGCATTCGCTCCTTGGTGAATGAGGAATTGAAGCAGTACTTCCGCCCAGAATTCCTCAACCGACTGGATGAAATCATTGTCTTCCGTCAGCTGAAGAAGGAAGAAATCAAGCAAATTTCTACCATCTTGCTGAAGGAGGTCTTTGGTCGCCTCAATGAGCAGGGAATTACTCTAGAAGTCACCGAGCGATTTATGGATCGCTTGATTGAAGAAGGGTATAACCCCAGCTATGGAGCCCGTCCATTGCGTCGAGCCATTATGCGTCTGTTAGAAGATTCACTGGCTGAAGAGATCCTCTCGGGTCGTGTCAAGAGCGGTGATGTCGCCATCATCGATATCAATGACGACGGTCAGGTGCAGGTGACTCAAGGCGAAAAGCGTGAGCTATTACCTCAGGCAGCTGAGTAGTGAATCGTTTGAGCTAGTCTAAAGCTGTTATTTGATCAAATGGGTGGGCATTGTCCACCCATTTTTTATTGCTAAACTGGAGGGACTCAACTCATAACTAGATTTCCTGTGAAACAACATTCTGCCCTGAAGCGATCGGCTCTGGATACGAGTCAATTGATGCGTCGCGCTGAAGATTTAGTCAATGCCGCTTCCAACCGTTATCGGATTACGGTACAGGTAGCAAACCGGGCACAGCGCCGTCGGTTTGAAGAGTTTGACAGTCTGGATGATCCGAAGATGAAGCCCGTCATCCGAGCCATCATCGAAATGTCGGATGAGCTAACGCAACCCGAAATCATCGGTGAGTAAAAGGTTGAGCCATACCTTGGGGCGCATAGCTGCGCCCGCGAGGCGATCGAGCAGCAAATTATGCTAAAGCGATTTTTTTACCCCCGCACGGTTCGCCCCTTCCTACTGCTCATGCTCATGGCTGCAGGCTGGGTGATCTGGCTAGCAGCTTTGCCGGTTTCTACCGTCCTTTCCAGCGATCGGCTGCCGTCATTTCTCTCAGGACAGCTTCAGGGAGCCGTTGCCCAACCTGTCACGACCAGTGATGATGTTTGGCGGCAGGTGTACCAGCTCGTGCCGGATCTGCCCTTAGAAAACCAGTATGTGAATAAAGAAACCAGAGCGGTTTCGCAGAACAATACTTTAGTGAGTCGGCTGATTCGCTATCACGTCTATACCAAAGGCCGGACGCCAATTTATCGGCTGGATTGGAAACTGACGCTAGCCGATTATTTAGGTGTAAATGAGCGGATCTCAGCCTCCGTGTATCCAGGAGCCGATGCTTTAAAGACCAATCCTTTGGACGGAGACGTTGCGGTAATTCAACGCCTGACGCGAGCCCAGCGGGATGCTCTGGTGCAAGCCTTGGTGACGGTCTTCAATCCTACGGAGTTTGCCCCAGCCGCTCAGCCAACGGCTACGCCTAGCCCAACAGCGACTCCTTCCCCTGCTCCTGTCACAGCGCCTCGTCCTGCTTTACCGCGAGAACCCCGGCCCGGAGATGCCCAGCTTTTAATTCCCTAAATTTGCACGTTGAGAGACGCTGGAACAATGGCACGACAGCTAAAGCAAGGAGCGGGCTGGCGATTGGGTTGGAATCCTGAGGCTGAGGTGTTTCAAGGGTTAGTGGGCGGAGACCATTGGGCGATCGAACTGACCGAGGCAGAATTAGAAGATTTTTGCCGCCTCACCGTTCAGCTGGCTCATACGCTGCACCAAATCAGCAGCGAACTGATGGATGAAGAACGCGTCAGCTGCGAGGTAGAGAGCGATCGCCTATGGCTAGAAGCTGAAGGATTTCCTCAGTCTTTTGGGCTACGGCTCATTCTGCTGACGGGACGGGGAGCCGAGGGGGCTTGGTCAGAGACTGCCGTACCTGAATTGATTGAAGCGGTACAAATGTTGAAAATCTTTTAGGTTTGAATTTCAAACTGTGTTCATTCCGGTCATTGAGATGTTATGCTTGTAAAGCGCTTAAATGAGTGCATCGGGGCGTAGCGCAGCTTGGTAGCGCACTACTTTGGGGTAGTAGGGGTCGTGGGTTCGAATCCCGCCGCTCCGATTCAGTTCTAGACTACATTATGTAGCCATGGAGCTAACTCGGAAAATCCCAATTTGACAATGCTTAGCATAGGTTGGGCATTCTTCTGACTAGATAAGGCACAGTTAGGACACAGCCGATTTTCCTTAAAACTTTTACCCATTCCTGCTTCTGCGGGGATGGGTTTTAAATTAAGGCATTGCTGAATGGAAGGATGACCCACAAAATCCGCCCGCACCCTAGCCCTCTTCCTGAGAAGAGGGCACAAAACTTCTAGACGCCTTCTCTTTGAGGAGAAGGGTAGGAGATGAGGGCAAATCATCCTTGGGTTCAGCATCGTCAAACGTCCCTGAACTACCACCTGTGGCTACAGCTAAGCAGTACTCATAAAAATTAGACTAGGTGCACGCAGGGGTGCAGCCCCACATTTCCTGTCCATTACGGTCAAAGTCTCTAGCTCAAGGTTTTGTAGATCGGTTATTGGGGGATGTCGTGCTTGACATCCCGGATTTGCTTCTCAGAGATATCCGGCTTCTCTAGTCCGAGGGCATCTAGGTTATGAGAATCGATCGCCCCATGCCGCAATTCTGCTAGCGCTGATTCTGCCAAAGCTTCAATGTCTCGAATATCTTGAGACCCTGCAAGCGATGCAATTTGAGTCAAAATCAGCCGAATATTTTCAAATTGTTCTGGTGTTAGCTGAATCATGGCATTTCTCCCTTGTCTAACTAAGTTGCTCCACTGTTGCCAGCTTAAGCGATCGTCTGAATCAACTGTCCGAATCAACCGCCTGCATCAACTGTTACTGTCTCATAGTGGCGACGTTTATCGAGAACAATTCAAAAGCTTCTAACTCTGGCTAACGCTATGGAACTCATAGAACCAGCGGGTACAGTTTCAAGCTTGCCGTCTCCTGTTTGGCAACTTTACAGATTTTCTTTAGCACAAGCCCATGCTTTTAGCAATTAAACCTTTGACAGATATTACCCCGTTTAAGCAATGACTCTCGGCTAAGGCTTGCTTTGGAGACTGTAGAGCGAGTTTTCCACCCTGTAATCCCTAGTTTCTACTAAGGTACCGCTTTGCCAAGGAACTCCAAATAAGGTTGAGGGCTTCTGGCGATCGCACCAAGTGCCCATGGCAGATATTGCAAAGAATGAAGCGCACTTCCACCTCTTGGAAGAATGGATGCGCAGCTATAAACCTGAGGAACTGTTTGATGAAACGGGTAAGCTGTTATCTGAGATCAGAGAGATGGCTGCTCCAACGGGAACCCGCCGCATGAGTGCTAATCCCCATGCCAATGGTGGATTGCTGCGAAAAGATTTGCGATTGCCCGATTTCCGGGAGTACGGCATTGCGGTGGATAAGCCTAGTACCACTGAAGCTGAAAATACTAAACCCTTGGGTGTGTTCTTGCGAGACGTTATGCGCAACAACATGACCAACTTCCGGGTATTTGGGCCGGATGAGAATACTTCCAACAAGCTGAATGCTATCTACGAAGTCAGCAAGAAGTTTTGGATTGCTGAATACCTGCCCGAAGACGAAGATGGCGGGGAACTGTCGGTGGATGGTCGGGTGATGGAGATGCTGAGTGAGCATACGCTGGAAGGCTGGCTAGAAGGCTATTTGCTCACAGGAAGACATGGTTTCTTCTCCACCTATGAGTCGTTTGTGCATGTAATTGACTCGATGATCAACCAGCACTGCAAATGGCTGGAGATTTGTAATCATATTCCCTGGCGGGCTGATATTGCGTCGCTGAACCTGCTGATTACCTCAACGGTATGGCGGCAAGATCACAACGGTTTTACCCATCAAGATCCAGGCTTTTTGAATATTGTGGTGAATAAAAGTCCTGATGTGACGCGGATCTATTTGCCACCCGACGTTAACTCTCTGCTGTCGGTGACGGATCACTGTTTGCGCAGCAAGAACTACGTGAATGTGATTGTCTGCGACAAGCAAATGCATACGCCGCTGGAGTTAGCGATTAATAACAACATCGATCGCTTTAGCTTAGCAATGGATGCGATCGATCGGATTCTCAAACTCAAGGTAGCAGGCGCTCATGCTAAAGAGCGGTTTAAGAACATGCAGATTAAGTGCCGCAACTATGCTTACGAGCATGGCGTTGATCAACCTGAGGTGGCTAATTGGAAATGGCCAGGTTAGGCGATCGCGCCTGACTCTACTAATTTCCTAAATTGGCAGCAATGTTTAATGGCATCAGCCCCAGTTATTTTTTAGAAGCTGCGCTCCGGGCGGCTTCTAAAAAATAGGAGTCTTCTACCCCCCGCTCGCCAATCGGAACTTTAGAGAATGCTTTAAGCAGCATTGCAGAAACCACCTTGGCTAATATTCGGGATATTGAACAGGGACGGTCCTGTATCAACCTCGTTAAAGCGGAATAGAATACTATAGGGATTTGCTGCTGCCCAAGCTGCTGCCCATCATCTTCAAACTCCTCACCCTGTTGATGACTCTAAACGAACTGTACTCAACAGAAATTTTAAATCTTCTGCCATAGCAGCCAGTAAATTAGCGCTGTCTACTTCCAGCGCAACCCAGGCGTTTGCGCCCACTTTAGTCTTATTGCGATCGTCGAATAGGGTTTTACCCCGCGTCCATTGCCCGTGCGTTTCAATCCAAACTTGAGCCCGTCGAAAGCGCAACACTTCTGGATAAAACAGGTAGGCTAATGTTGCTGCATCATGGACCAAAAACCCAGCAATTCCGTTGGTTTCTCGAAACGCCAGGGCTGTTTGGGTCATGAACTTGCAGAGAGAAACTATGAATTGTGCGATCGGATGCTCTGGGTTGACTGCGGTCACAGATTGCGCCAGATCCTGAGTAAAGAGCAGCTGATGAGTGATATCCAACGGCATGACAACAAGCTGATTGCAGCTATTGAAGACGAGTTCCGCCGCTTCTGGATCGTAGGCAATATTAAACTCTGCC
>DATNOY010001138.1:0-2690 GCA_036703495.1 Coleofasciculaceae cyanobacterium | reverse complement strand
TGGGCCCCGCCTGCTAATCCTGCCTGGGCAGCTAAGGCGCAGTTTTTGCCAATTTTGCTGCCATGCCCAATTTGTACCAGGTTGTCCAGTTTGGTATTGCGGCCAATGCGGGTTTCGCCAACAGATGGGCGATCGATGGCTGAGTTACAGCCTACTTCTACTCCATCTTCCAGCACCGTATAGCCCGACTGTTCGATCTTCAACCAGCCGTCTGGAATGGGCACAAAACCAAAGCCTTCTGAGCCAATTACGGCTCCGCAGTGAATCACGCAATCTGCGCCAATTTGGCTGCGTTCGTGAATCACGCAATTGGCATGCAGGGTGGTGCGATCGCCAATTTGGGCTTCCGGATAAATCACCACATTCGGGTGAATGCAGACCTCATCGCCGATCGTGACGTTTGCCTGAATCACCACATGCGCTCCGATCGATACCTGCTGCCCAATCTGCGCTGTGGCATCAATCACGGCCGTAGGGTGAATCTGGGGAGACGGCCGAAAGGGTTGATAGAACAAGGCGATCGCTTTGGCAAATAGTAAGCGGGGTTCGCGAGTGGCAATCCAGGCAATCTGGCGATCGGTTGCTTCGGCTTGCAGGGCTGCATCCAGAGGCACAATCAGGGCACTGGCCGCAGTGGTCTTGATCTGACTGGCAAACTTTTCACCCTCAATGTAGCTGAGGTTGCCCGGCTGGGCTTCTGCTAAGGCCGCTACTCCGGTAATCTCCAGATCGGTGGCGATTTGGGAGAAGCTGCCGCTTGCTACGCCCAGCTTAGAAATCAATTCGCTAAATTTCATTGCCCTATCTCAATTGCTAGTTCAGCATCGCTATTTCAGCATCGCCCCATCATACCGAATTGTGGAATTGCAGCGATCGCCTCAACCTGCTGTAATAAAGTCATTCATCATCCCTACCTTCTGCTGAGTCATCCTGTGAATCGTCCGATCGCTGTTCGGCTAGAACAATACACGCTGAAACGCCCCCAAGAAGTTCTCCTCGTCACTGCCGCAGTGGCCGGCGAACCTGACGAGATTGCTATTTTCAAGGGCTTCTCTAGTTCGCTGATGCGACCAACTGCCTTTGATCCAGATGTGCCGGTGCTGTCGGCCGATGCCCAGATTGTGGCGATCGATCGGCTGGTGGCTCCGTACCGACCGGATCATCCCCAGTATATTCAGCGGGGGTTGACCTGGGAGGAGATGCAGGGGTTGTTGGAGGAAGTGGGGGTGTAGAGTCGGAGATATAGGGATGCGATTGGAGAAAAGCCCTTATGGTTCATACACAAGTAGCTAACCCGATCAGTTTTGAGGCGTTTTTGGAGTGGTATCCAGAGGATGGTCGTCGGTATGAATTAATTGAAGGGGTCGTGATTGAGCTGCTACCAACAGGACCCCATGAAGATGTCAGCGGTTTTCTGGGGGCAGAGCTTAATTTTGCCATTCGCCACCACAAATTGCCTGACTCGATTCCTCGCTCCTGTCTAATTAAGCCTCAGGCAGAAGGATCTGGCTACCTGCCAGATGTAGTGGTTCTGAATCGCGAGGTATTACCACAAGAGCCTCTATGGTCAACGGCTTCGGTGATTCAATCGGGTAAGACGATTCCACTTGTGATTGAGGTGGTGAGTACCAACTGGCGAGATGACTATGGGCATAAGTTTGTGGAATATGAAGCGATGGGTATCGCCGAATATTGGCTGGTTGATTTCCGCGCTCTAGGAGCTGTGCGTCACATTGGTATGCCGAAACAGCCGACCATTACGATCTGTCAGCTTGAAGGTGAAGAGTACCAAATGCGGCGGTTTGTGGCAGGCGAGAAGTTGATTTCTGGGGTATTTCCTCAGTTAGATTTGACTGCAGATGCAGTATTTGCTGCTGGAGGTTGAGGTTTCCCCTATGCTCAGCGATCGCACTACATGCTTAAGGCTCTGCCAGAATGGAAGCATCATGCCCGATGATTATTGTCAATAATGGTTAGATGAGAATTTCAACGGAGCAGTCTATGTCTCTGCAAGAGTTACAAGATCAGGTATTCAAGTTGCCGATCGCCGATCGCCTAGCTCTAGCTAATTTACTCATCCAATCTGTTCAACAAGAACTTAAACCCAAGCCCGATCGAGCTGCCCTGATCGATCAGATGCGGGGGCTTCTCAAAACTGAGCAACCGGCACCGACGGATGAGCAAGTTGCCGCCATGCTTGAGGAGCGGCGCGTGGAGAAGTTTTTGCAGTGAGGGTTTTGATAGACACCAACATCATCCTGGATTTTTTGCTAGAGCGAGATCCCTTTTTCCAAGATGCCGAAATCCTGTTTCAAGCGATCGCCTCTGAGCGTCTAGAAGGCTATGTTAGTGCAACGACAGTCACAGATATTTTCTACGTTGCCAGGAGGCAAACGCAAAGCATCGATCGCGCTAGGCAAGCTATTTCCTCAACGCTGGCTGTGCTAAATGTTTGCCCGATTGACGGCTCTACTCTACAAGCCGCCTTTGCCTCTGAGCTTCGAGACTTTGAGGATGCCGTGCAGCTATATTGTGCGATCGCCCAGAATTTGAATGCGATCGTGACTCGTGATGCTCAGGGCTTTTCGGGTACAACGTTGGCGGTTCTGTCGGTCAGCCAGTTGATTGAGCTTTTAGAAGCTTAGATAATTTGCCAGGTGCGACAATCGCCCCGAACTGATGAGCATCAC
>DATNOY010001137.1:0-3938 GCA_036703495.1 Coleofasciculaceae cyanobacterium | reverse complement strand
TAATCCCATCTTGGGAGATGTGGCCAGAGAGTATGAAGAGCTGGAAGATGGATTGATCGAATTGATTGATTTTCAAAAAATTGTCTGGGAATTTTTTCAGTTTTGCCAGCTTTGTACGCCCCATAAAGAAGTCGCTGTGCATCAAATTAGAACCACTGCTTCTTCTCAGCAGATGGGCAATCCGGCCCCTGAAGGCATTCATCGCGATGGGGTGGATTTGGTTGGGATATTTTCCGTCAATCGGCGAGGCGTTGTCGGGGCCGAAACTCACTTGTACAAGACCCGTAAGGGGAATCCCGTTTTCACAAAAATCCTCAATCCGGGTGAATTTTTAGTATTTAGAGATGATCAGTACTTCCACTTCACGTCCCCTGTGAGTGCGACAACATCGGAGCAAGGAGTAAGGGATGTGTTTGTCCTCACCTGTCCAGGTTTGTTTCCGTCAGAGTGAGGTGGAAGATCACCCTTATGTCCCGCAATGGATGCAGAGGGGGCACTGAACAGATCTGTTGCAGATCATGCGACGCTGAGGGCTACAGATGAACAAGATCTTGGTAACTGGGTCTAACGGACAACTGGGAAGTGACTTGGTGGTGGCATTGCGTCAATGCTATGGGGTAACCCAGGTCATGGGAAGCGGGCGATCGCTTCCTCCCGTTTCTGCAGAACACCCTGCCGTCCCGTATGCAGTCTTAGATGTGAGGGATGGGCAGCGGCTCCAGGCGCTGATTGAGCAGCACCAGTTCGACACGATTTACCATCTAGCGAGCGTATTATCTGCCAAGGGAGAACAGTACCCTGAGCTATGCTGGGAGATTAATATTAACGGGCTGAGAAATGTTCTGGAGGCGGCTAAATCCTATGGGCTAAAAGTCTTCTTCCCGAGTTCGATCGCTGTCTTTGGCCCACATACCCCGAAGTTTGATACCCCCCAAATTACGGTAGAAGATCCGTCTACCCTGTACGGCATCACCAAGGTAACTGGCGAACAGCTTTGCCACTACTACGCCCAACGCTTTGGTGTGGATGTTCGCAGTCTGCGCTTGCCAGGCATCATCAGTTATAGCCATCCGCCCGGAGGTGGGACAACCGATTTTGCTGTGGAAATGTTTGCTGAGGCGCTTCGGTCTGGCAGCTACACTTGCTTTGTCCGTCCGGACACCCGTCTGCCCATGATGTACATGCCGGATGCCATCAAAGCCATTCTGCAGCTGATGCAGGCAGATCCTAAATTGCTCAGAGTTCGCTCTAGCTACAACGTGGCTGCAGTCAGCTTTTCGGCTGAAGAGCTAGTCGCTGAGATCCAGAAGTATTTGCCTGGCTTTATCTGCCGCTATGTGCCTGATTTTCGGCAGGCGATCGCCGACTCTTGGCCCGCCGTGATTGATGATGCCCAAGCCCGGGCTGATTGGGGCTGGCAACCTACCTATGATTTGCCTGCCTTAGTCAAAGAAATGCTGACCCACCTGGGAGATCAAAGCCAGAGTGGAGACTTGTCAGGAGCAATGGCGTTCGGCTCCTGAGCTATACTTCCTAGCTTGGTGATATGATGCTAACCTCTGCTCAGTCGATCTTTCAATCCCTCCTGGATGATATACGTCAATCTGGTTTGACGAAGGAAGAACGGGTTTTGCTGTCTCCCCAGGATGCTGAGATCAGTATCCTGGGAGGTCAGGAAATGATTAACTTCTGTGCTAATAACTACCTGGGTTTGGATAATCATCCTGATGTGATTGCGATCGCCCAGGCGGGATTGACGCAGTATGGGTTTGGGTTGTCCTCGGTGCGGTTCATTTGTGGCACTCAAACCGTTCACAAGCAGTTAGAAGCAAAACTCTCAGAATTTTTCGGCATGGAGGATACGCTGCTGTATACCTCCTGTTTTGACGCGAATGGTGGACTGTTTGAACCGCTGTTAGATGCGGACTGTGCCGTGATTAGCGATGCCCTGAATCATGCCAGCCTGATTGATGGGATTCGCCTCTGTAAAGCCAAACGATATCGCTTTGCGCATGGCGATATGCAGGAGTTGGAGCAGCGGCTTCAGGACTCTCAGTCAGCCAAGATCCGCCTGATTGCCACGGATGGGGTGTTTAGCATGGATGGTGATATTGCTAAGCTAGAGCAAATTTGTGACTTGGCTGAGCAGTATGATGCTCTGGTGATGGTGGATGATAGCCACGGTACAGGGATTTTGGGAGCAACCGGACGGGGTGCTGTAGAGCACTGTGGCGTGATGGGACGGGTGGATTTGATCACCAGCACTTTGGGGAAAGCCTTGGGCGGTGCATCGGGCGGTTTCACCACAGGAGCTAAAGTTATCATTGACCTGCTGCGGCAACGATCGCGTCCCTATTTGTTCTCCAATTCGCTGGCTCCAGCGATCGCCTATACCAGCATCAAAATCTTGGATTGGCTCAGTGGCACGATAGAATTTCGCGATGCTTCGGGAGAGACTCGACGGGAGCAGCTGATGGAAAACACCCGCTACTTCCGCCAGCAGATCAGCGATCGCGGCTTTCAGATCAAACCTGGCGAGCATCCGATCGTGCCGATTATGCTTTACGATGCTCAACTGGCGCAGGCTATGGCCCGCGACCTCTTGCAAGCCGGGATCTATGTGATTGGCTTTAGCTATCCGGTCGTGCCGCTCGGTCAGGCTCGGATCAGAGTGCAGCTATCAGCCGCGCATACCCGCGCCCATCTAGATCACGGTATTGCTGCATTGACTCGCGTGGGTCAGCAGTATGGAGTGATTTAGCGACTTGATTGGTATTGAATATTGGTATTGTATTGAGTCAGGCACAGATTTTTTGAAAGTCTTGCGGAGCCTAAAGTCGAGCGCAAAGCGCTGAAGGCTAAGGGTTATTTTCAGGCTGCGACTCCTTTGGAAAGGGACGCAACGCTGCTGGCAGAAGGTTGACTCTGAGCTAACTGACTGACGATCGCATCCACATTCTGTTTGGCATCCCCAAACAGAATGCGGGTATTGTCTCGATAAAACAAAGGATTCTCAATCCCTGCGTAGCCGCTAGCTAAACTCCGTTTCAGCACCACAACGGTTTGAGATTTCCAGACTTCTAGGACAGGCATACCGGCAATCGGGCTATTGGGGTCTTCTAAGGCGCTAGGATTGACTGTATCGTTGGCTCCAATCACCAGCACCAGATCGGTGTGTTCAAACGCTGGATTGATTTCATCCATCTCCAAAACCAGGTCGTAAGGCACTTTAGCTTCAGCCAGTAGCACGTTCATGTGCCCCGGCATCCGACCGGCAACCGGATGAATGCCAAAGTGAACTTGAAGGCCGCGATCGCGTAACTGCTTCATTAAAGCAGAGACCCCATGCTGGGCTTGAGCCACCGCCATCCCATAGCCCGGCACAATGATCACCCGTTTGGCCGCAGCCATTAAACGCACCGTTTCCTCCAGCGTAATCGGGGTAGCATCCCCCGCAGCAGCCTGACTGCTCCCTGCCGTTGGCGTCCCAAATCCACCCAACATGACGCTAATGAAAGAGCGATTCATCGCCTGACACATGATGTAGCTAAGAATCGCACCACTGCTGCCCACCAAGGCTCCTGTAATGATCAGCAAATCATTGGACAGCATAAAGCCCGCCGCCGCCGCCGCCCAGCCGGAATAGCTGTTCAGCATGGAAATCACGACGGGCATGTCAGCCCCGCCAATCGCCATGACTAAATGAATGCCGAGCAGCCCTGCGATCGCCGTCATGATCAGCAAAGGTTGGAGTCCAGCCGCGAATGTTGTGTTCATAAACAACACCCCCAGCCCAATTGCCACTGCCAGCAGGCTCAAATTCAAACCATGTCGGGCTGGCAGCAGCAGCGGCTTACTGCTAATCCAGCCGCGCAGCTTGCCAAAGGCAATCAGGGAGCCGGTAAACGTGACCGCCCCAATCAACACCCCAATAAAGA
>DATNOY010001136.1:0-2236 GCA_036703495.1 Coleofasciculaceae cyanobacterium | reverse complement strand
GTTGCCCTGTATCCTAGAAATTTTCAGCAACCCTGGACTCTGGTTATCCGCAGAGGAGGAAGTTTACCAACAGCCTGGGCGCGCACCTTTGGCAGCACGACGGAAGTGCGTTACCTGGCAGAGGTAATTGATTGACCAGCCATGAGCCGATTGAGAAGTGGTAGGAATGGGTGATGAGCACTTTCCTCATGTAAGCCGTGCGTGAGGTGGGCTGTACAGCCGGGTTTTACATGCTCATCAAGATGGAATATTCTTTTCTCGAGACTTCAAAAAACGGTGCAGGACATAGCTAAAGGCGGCTACGTTAAAAACAAATACGATGAATTTTAAAAAAGATGCTCCCCGAACCAGTTCCAGAATTTCGGGTGGAATGCTAATTGCGGTTAAGCCAATTAGCAGCAGCTCTGCCCAAACTTTGTTGTACCAAAGTCCGATCGCTTCTAGCGCCGTCACCAAGGCATAGACAGCAGCAGCGATACCGCCAAACTCCAAGGTGCTTGGATTCACAGCTAGCACTCGGCTGAGTCCCCAATCAATCAAACTAGCCTTGCCGCTTTGTACAAGGTTAGCCGCTACAAAAGCTTGTAAATTTTGATGATATTTGAGGGCAAACAGAAGGGCGATCGCCGTCACTGCCAATAAAGTGGCTTCAAACGCTTTGTATAGGACGATCGCCATCAGCCCAGCCGGATGCTTTTTTCTTCTCATAATTCACGCTGATCGATCTGGCTGAAGTTTGAGCATGACGATACACATCATTAGCCACAGAAACCCGATGGCATAGCCTGCTATCACATCGGTAGGATAGTGCACCCCTAAGTAAAGACGGCTCAGCCCAATCAATCCAATTAATCCGACGGCTAATCCATAAATCAGCCGGCTCCACCGGGGAAACTGTAGTCCTAGCAGATACGCCAGGAACCCATATAGCACCAGCGAACCCAAGGCATGTCCGCTGGGAAAACTATAGGAAACTTCTTTAATTAAGCGTTTCCAGAGGAGTGGACGCGGGCGCACAAAGACAAGTTTTAATCCTTGATTGAGAATGAGTGCGCCCAAACAGGCAATGGCAAATACCTTCATCTGCTGAAAGCGTCGTTTCCAGAACATCCAGCCTAAGCTAAGTGCTACTACCGTTATGACCCAGGGCGGATTGCCGAGTTGGGTGATAGTCAGCATTATCTGATCCAGTGCTGGATTGGCCCACTGATGAATGCTCAACAGTACCGTCGTATCAAAGCTGAAGCTTTCCCGCTCAAAGACTTCTTCGCAAAGCCAGGATAAGCCAACCAGTAGAGCTAGGCAAACGAGTAACCCAACAATCCCGATCGCGGCTGTCAAAGACGCGATGGAGGAACTGACTCGTCGCAACCAAAACCGGGCGAAAGTTTCGAGCCAGTTCAATGTGCTACTCCAGACCCGCTTTGTTGCGATCGGGGCAGGGGAGGTGTCTTGCCAGGGCTATGGGTATTCGCAGCGTTGGGGGCATCAGTTTGTATAAAGGCGTTTTGCGTAGAGGCAGTTTGCATAAAGGCGTTGAGACGGGGCACACGGTATTCCTATCGTAGGAGATTTAGCGCCAACTGCGTGCTGCCGATCTTGCTGATCTTAGCCGTGACTCAAAGCGGGGAACATTTTGATTCAGCAACGTTTCAGTAAAGCTAAACCTACCTGAGCCAAATTATTCTGATGATACTGCCCGAGGCATCTCCCATGATTCAACCTAACCTCCAGCCTAGCCTCTCAACCCTTCCCACCGACCGCAAAGCAGAAGCGATTCTGGTTGCTGTGGCTGAACAACTCAGCAAACTTGTGCAGCTCCATCAACTCACAGAAACGGCTAAAACGAATTTGCCTGAAGCTTCGGTGCTCGATCAGGCGGATGCAATTAAGCAAGGAGCGATCGCCAATATCTTCATGCTGCTGACGGCCTACTACCAAAGCCAGGGCTGGAATCCTCAGGAAATCAAAACATTAATTGCCAACACGTTAGAGCGGTACCGTCACCCGCAGGACGAGCAGAGGAGCAGCAGAGGCGATCTTTAAACGCGTGTGCAACTTGAATCCGAAAGTTGGGTGAGCTAGCGTCTTACCTGTCCGGATGGGGCGAGCAAGATGTCTCCCCCACGGTACATCAAAGGTTTTAGCAGGTAATCGCCTGTCCAGCACCCCCCGTAAAAAATCGAAGAAACCAGATTTGTTTTGCCAGCGGCTCTAGCGCTGCCCCAAAACAAAT
>DATNOY010001135.1:0-4218 GCA_036703495.1 Coleofasciculaceae cyanobacterium | reverse complement strand
TTTCTCCCTGGGGATTGCAGGTCACACCCCTGTTAGATCCAAACCGCTTCTGGGAAGTACTAACTCATACCAGCCCTGATCTCTTAATCTTAGATGTAGAAATGCCAGGATTTAACGGAATTGAACTCTGTCAGGTCGTGCGGAACGATCCTCACTGGGGTAACTTGCCCATTCTCTTCCTCACGGCACATCAGGATGTCGAAACCCTGGTTCAGGCATTTGCAGCGGGGGGAGATGACTATATTCGCAAACCCATCTTAGAACCAGAGTTAATTGCTCGGGTGCTCAACCGTCTAGAACCAGGGCAAATCCGCCAGCATCAGCTCATCTCAACGTTCATGACTTAGCAACAGGGCAGAAGGAACGCAAAGCCATGATGAAAGAATCACGTACTATTCTGATTGTGGAAGATTGCCTGGAAGATCGGCAATTGCTTTGTCGCTACCTGCAACGCGATGATCGCTATGCCTACACCATCCTCGAAGCAGAAACCGGAGAGGACGGGCTAGAAAAATACCGGATTGCCCAACCCGATGCGATTTTGCTGGACTATTTACTGCCAGGCATGAACGGGCTGGAGTTTCTGCAAAGTTTACAACAGCAAATAGAAAAAATAGATCTCCCCGTTGTGGTTCTAACCGGGCAAGAGAGCGCAAATTTAAACACCCAGGTGATTCACCAAGGCGCTCAACAGTACCTCAACAAGTCCACCTTGACCGCAGAAAATTTGCGGCTAGCCCTGCATAGTGCTATCAAGCAGGGAGACTTGCTCCGCAAAGTTGCAGCCCTGCAAACTCAGACCCAGCAAACTTTAGGGGCTCTGAGTCAGCAATTTGAGCAACAGCGTTTGGTCATGGAGGTCACCCATCGCATCCGGCAATCGCTCAATCTGCAAGACATTCTCCAGACAACCGTTAACGAAGTTCGGCAGTTCTTGCAAACCGATCGCGTCATCATTTTCCAATTTTTGCCTAACGGGTACGACACTACTGTCGTTGAATCCGTTGGGACAGGCTGGACAGCGATCTTATCGGATCAGTCCTATCAGCCTAGCTTGGGTGAACCCCTCATCGAATCCCCTGAGCAAGGGTTGATTACAGCAGTATCTGATATCTATACCGCCGACATCAACCCCAACCAACTGGAACGCCTGGCCAGTTTTCAGGTGAGGGCAAAGCTCTCTATTCCCATTTTGAAGGGAGATCAGGTGTGGGGGATGCTGATTGCCCACCATTGTGCAGCCCCTCGCCAGTGGCAGTCTGCAGAGATCGATCTGCTGCGGCAAATTGCCGCTCACGTGAGTATTGCTATCCAACAATCTGATTTGTTTGCCCAGGTTCAGACGGAACTCACAGAACGCCAACAGGCTGAAGCCGAACGTCAACAGGCTGAGAAAAAGCTGAGACAAGCCAAGGAAGAACTCGAAAGGCGAGTGGCCGAACGTACCGCTGAACTGACTGAGGTAAACGATCGCCTTCTGGCTGCTCTAATTGAGCAACAGCACACCCAACTGATCCTGCAGGAGCAAGCACAACTGCTAGAGCTGGCCCATAACACGATCATGACGCGCAACTTGAAAGAGGTGATCACATTTTGGAATGAAGGTGCAGAGTCTCTATACGGCTGGACAAAAGCAGAAGCGGTTGGACAGCAGACCCACGCTCTGCTGCAAACCCAATTCCCCAAACCCTACGCAGAAATCCAAGCCGAGTTACTGGAACAAGGATATTGGGAAGGTGAACTGATTCATACCTGCCGAGATGGTTCAACAATTACCGTGGATAGCCGCTGGGTGATGCAGAAAGACGAGTTGGGTAGACCCATTAAAGTATTGGAGATCAGCAGCGATATTAGCGATCGCAAGCAAGCAGAAGCGGTTTTGCAAGAATCTGAACGACGCTGGCGATCGCTGTTTGAGAGCAGCAATCTTGCAGTAATTAGCATAGATCCCGCTGGCACGCTGACCGCAGCGAATCCCTTCTTCTTGAACTTGATGGGCTACACAGAAGACGACATCATCAATAAAAACTGGTTTGATCTATTTATTTCATCGGATCGGGCACAAAAGCAGCTCCGACAGTTTCAAGAAAATCTTCAGCAAGAACTTTGCCCTACTGGTCAAAGCCAGCTTTTAACTCGATCTGGGGAAGATAAAGTGATTCGTTGGAGTAATACCCTGTTGCGCAACCCGCAAGGCGAAGTGATTGGAGTCACCGGAATTGGAGAAGATGTTACCCAGCGGCAGGCGGTCGAGAAACTGAAGGAAGAATTTATTTCCATTGTTAGTCATGAATTACGAACACCGTTGACCTCTATTCGGGGATCGTTGGGGCTACTGGCTACGGGGATGTTGGATGATGACCCTAGCACTATGAAACGCATGATTGAGATTGCCTCAATTGACACAGAACGGTTGGTGCGGCTAGTAAACGATATCCTCGACCTGGAGAAATTAAAAACGGGCAAAATTTCGCTCGTGCGGGAATGGTGTGATGTGGCAGACTTGATTCGGCGCTCGATTGAGGTAATGGAGAGCAGATCCCAAGAATCAGGCGTGCAGCTGATCATGCAGGCTCCATCCATTCAGATTTGGGTTGCGGCCGATCGCATCATCCAAACCTTTACCAACCTCCTCAGTAACGCCATTAAATTCTCTCCAACTGGAGGTAGCGTATGGGTTAAAGCAGAAGTCAAGGATCATTTAGATCAACCTAAGAATGACATCAGTGCCAGCGCTCCATCCTCTCCTCATTCCTCTACCCTCTCCTCACACATTCTTTTCTCTATTAAAGATCAGGGTCGCGGTATTCCTCCTGATAAGCTAGAAAATATTTTCGATCGCTTTCAACAGGTCGATGCTTCTGATTCTCGCGATCACGGTGGGAGTGGTTTAGGGCTGGCAATTTGTCGATCAATTGTGCAAGAACACAACGGTCAGATTTGGGCAGAAAGCGTCAAGGGGCAGGGCAGCACCTTTTTCTTTACCCTGCCACTATCTATCAAGTAAACCTGCAAACCGTATACTCTAAACTGAGGGCACACGAACATGCACTCCTGAGGCATAACTGGCTCATGTGAAAATTGTTTTAAGATGGACAACAGCTGTTGCGATGGCAATCAAACGCGTCTTGATCGTGGATGACGAAGAACGAATTCGGGAAGTAGTGCGGGTGTGCTTGGTCAAACTGGCCAAATGGGAGGCCATTACGGCCACATCGGGAGCAGAAGCGATCCAACAAGCGGTGAATCAACAACCCGATGCTATCCTTCTAGATGTCTCTATGCCAGGGATGGATGGCATAGAAACGTTACAAAAGCTGCAGAGCCAACCGCAAACGGCCTCCATTCCTGTCATTTTCCTCACTGCCAAAGTCCAGCCCGCTGAACAATTGCAATACAGACAACTTGGCGTTGCGGGACTAATTGTTAAACCCTTTGACCCAGTTGATATCTCAAAGGAGATCAGTCGATTGCTGAACTGGAATTAACAGATGTAGTATAGCTGTCCTTAATTGGTGAGTTCTCGATTGTACAAGTCCTCAATTGCGCGAAGCGCTGTAATCGCCAACATAGTTGGAAAAATGCAGGATTGTGTTCCCGCCAGAGGTTCCCTCCTGGACTCTGTCCTCATCCTTCACCAATTTCAATAAACAGCGCAATACATTCTAGGTAGGCTGCAGCACAGTCCCTCTTAGAATCCATCTGTTGTACCTTGCTTTACAGCGCTTTGCACTTGATTCGGTGTGGGTTATTTTTTAGAAGCCTCGCTCCGCAAGGCTTCTAAAAAATAACTGTGGCTGGCGCAAGTGCAAATTGCTGTAATAAGTAGGAATTAAACTACGAGCCAATTTAATAATTTCTTAAGAAATCAGACGATTTCTCCAAACTTTCTCCATCTTGTTTGCTTAATCTAGAACCATAAATAATTTTAGTCCCTTGTGATGATGGGCAAGGTGAATTAAAGAATGATGTCTTCAGGTCAGGTTCTTCGTAAGCGGTTGGAGATAGTTAGGGTGGCCGCCAAACAGATTTTGGTCGTGGATGATGAACCTAGCATTCGGGAAGTGGTAGCAACTTGTTTGCAAAGACTGGGAGGTTGGGAAGTTTTAACAGCGAGCTCAGGGCAAGAGGCATTGCATCAAGCCCGCACCAAACATCCAGATGCAATCATTTTGGATGTATTGATGCCTGAAATGGATGGGTTTACCTTCTTACAGC
>DATNOY010001134.1:0-4439 GCA_036703495.1 Coleofasciculaceae cyanobacterium | reverse complement strand
CGACCTGAGATAAACGGGCGGGCGGCCCGCAGCATATTTTCTAAACTATCGGGCGTGTGGGCATAGTCTACAAGGACGCTGATGTCCTGCTGCGGTTGGACTTGCACCTGCTCCATCCGTCCCGGAACGCCAGGAAAATGGGGTAATGCTTCAGCGATCGCATCCAGATCTAGCCCCAGACATAGCCCTGCCCCCACCGCCGCCAGCACATTAGCCAGATTGAACTGCCCCACCAGCGGCGACTGAAACGCCACATCACCTTTGGGCGTATGCAATCGGCCCTGCACCCCTTCGGGTTCATAGACCAAATCGCTCATCCACAAATGGGCGGTTGCATCTTCCACACTATACGTCCATACCCGATCGGCAGAGAGGCGATCGATCAGCCGTCTGCCATAGGCATCATCCTGGTTAATTACCGCCTGTCCCTGCAGATAATCGGGGCTAAACAGCAGGGCTTTAGCTTCAAAGTAATCATCCAAATCTTTGTGATAGTCCAGGTGATCTTGAGTCAGGTTGGTGAACACAGCCACCTGAAACGGACAGCCCAACACGCGCCTCTGCGCTAAGGCGTGAGAGCTGACTTCCATGACGGCAAATTGACAGCCAGCATCCACAGCACTTTTCAGCTGCTCTTGCAGTTCCACGGCAAAGGGGGTGGTATGCACTGCCGTTTGCTGATGTCCAGCCCAGCGCGTGTAGAGCGTCCCCAGTAGGGCTGTGGGCTGCTGAGTCTGGCTCAGCAAATACTCAATCAGGTGGGTAGTGGTGGTTTTGCCGTTGGTGCCGGTCACGCCCACCAGCCTCAGCTGCTGCCCCGGATGGTTATAGAAAGCGGTAGCTAGTCTGGCACAGGCTTGCGGCATATCGGCATACGCAATCAGGCAAGCTGGCGATGGCCCAGACGCTGGGCTAGACGGCAATTTTGCAGCAGCAGCGGGAGACACGATCGCCGCCATGGCCCCGGCAGCGATCGCACTTTGCCAAAATTCACCCCCATCCACCCGAGTGCCTGGCATACCGATGAACAGATCACCAGGTTGGCAGGCATGGGAATTGGTAGACAGCCCTTTCACCGCTTGATCGAGTGCCGGGTGATCCGGCAGCGCTATGGAAGGTAGGGTTGCCAATAGCTCTCTCAGTTTCATTTCAACCACTCCTGACACCTGGGTTTGTAGAAGCCTTTTGCCTTGCGCTTATTCTGACTTATTTTGCGGATTTTCCAACAGGTGTCTTGCTAGCACTTGCTCAATTTGTTGAACCGAAGCCCGAGGAGAGATGCGCGGTAGGGGAATTGGCGGTAAATTGGCAGCCGGTTCTTTCACGGCCAGCAAGACAGGGATTTCGTATTGATAGGCTTGAAACCAATCGTCGCGGGTCGTAATGTCGCGGATTTCTAAATCAAACGGCAGGCTTTGAATTTGCTCTAGTTTTTCTTGCAACCCTTCGCAAAGATGACAGCCCGGCTTGCTATAGAGAATTAAATGCACAGTTTTTCCTGCGTCTGCAGCCCAGAGAATTCTAATCAATACCCTACACCAATCCTGAATCCCCAGCCTCTAACTTGCCTCTGACTGATAGGATGGAGAGGAAGCTAAGCGAATCTACTTATGGCTTTGGATAATTTACGCGATCTCTATCAGCAAGTGATTTTAGAGCGCTATAAAAAGCCTCGTAATCGCGGTCAGGCCAATCCCATCGATCGCTACCAAAAGGGACACAACCCTTCCTGTGGCGACACGATTGAACTCACTTTAAAGCTCAGTCCGGCAGGCGATCGGATTGATCAGGTGAAATTTGAAGGCGAGGGTTGCGCCATCGCCATGGCATCAGCCGATCTGATGGCAGACGCCCTGCGCGGCAAAACGATTGATGAAGCGCTGGAAATGGTGCAGCGGTTTCAAGCCATGATGCGCGGAGAGGACGAATTTCCGCAAGACCTGCGCAAGCTCAACGTCATGCAAGGCGTGGCGCAATTTCCAGTGCGGATTAAGTGTGCTAACCTGTCCTGGCACACCCTGAAAGCAGCCCTAGAAGCTCCCCAAGGATCCCAGCCGGTGGCAGCAGTCAGCAACGAGTAGTCCAGGCTCGGAGTGTTCGGATCCAATCAATTCCGGGCAAGCTTAGCTGCATCGCCCAATTATCTCATCTCATCTGCACTCTTCATTATTTTCATGCTTTCCATGCTCTCTCCCTCTACTTTTCAGACCTACGCTCAATGGGCGGGTATTGCTACGCTGGCATTTGGACTGCTTGCCGGGCTGGCATTTCTGTTCCAGTGGGGAATTCGGTTTCGTCTGGTGGGCGCAACGGGATTTACAGCGGTGCTGACGGTAGGGCTATTTGCGCTGGGGGTGGTTCCGTTCACCCGTACCACCATTCCGGGGGCAGTCCGCTACTCGACTGTGTTTGACTCAGGGGCAGATCAGGTGGTGATTGTTGTACCCGCTACCATCACTGAGCCAGAGCTGACGGCCACATTGCAGCAAGCTGCCAGCAATTTGTTCTCGGTTGGGCGGTTGAGCCGAGGTCAGCAAAAGCTCACCATCCGGGCACGGACGGTGCTGCATCCGGCTGCAGGCGTGTCGGAACCGCTGGTTCTGGGTCAGGTGAAGCGATCGCTCTTCGTCAAAGATGACGACCAGATGGAAATTCAAATTTTTCCTGAAAGCCTGGCAAAACTTCCGGCTGCTCCGGCTGCCGATCAGCCGACCTAACTTAGTTAGCTAGAATACAAATGGATGTAGTAAATTAATCGTTGCTCTCTGTTTTTCATGGATATCGACCTAGAATCCTCAGCTATGACTGATGCGCTGTCTGCCAGGACATTGGATTCCAGCTCAGCTATGACTGAGCCCTCGCTATTGCCTGTTCTATCGGTTGCCCCAGCACAGGTGATACGAGGTGCAGGCATTTTGCAGCAAGCTGGTGCGGCCATTGCTCGGTTGGGCCAACGTCCTTTGGTAGTAGGGGGCGATCGAACGCTCAAGCTGATCGAGCCGCTCCTGTTCCCCATGTTGGAGCAAGCCTCTCTGACAGCCATGTCTGCTGCTTACGGATTAGATTGCAGTGAAGCTGGGTTAGCCAGCTTGCGCGAGGCGGTTGCCCAACATCAGGCAGATGTGATTATTGGCGTAGGGGGCGGCAAGGCGCTGGATGCAGCCAAGCTGTTGGCCTATCAATGCCATCTGCCGATCGCTACCGTCCCTACTTCGGGAGCCACTTGCGCCGCCTGGACGGCATTAGCCAACGTTTACTCTGACCAAGGGGCATTTATCTACGATGTGGCCCTGGCGACCTGTCCTGAGCTGTTGATTTTAGACTATGACCTGGTGCAAACTGCCTCCCGCCGCACGCTGGTGGCAGGCATTGGCGATGCTCTGGCTAAGTGGTATGAAGCCTCTGTGAGCAGTGGTCATTCGGATCAGACGCTAATTATTGCTGCCGTACAGCAAGCGCGGGTTTTACGAGATCTGCTGTTTCAAAAGTCGGCAGCGGCACTGCAAACTCCAGGCAGTCCGGTCTGGCGCGAAGTCGTTGATGCAACGGTGCTAATGGCGGGCGTGATTGGGGGACTGGGCGGTGCCCAATGTCGCACGGTGGCAGCCCATGCGGTTCACAATGGCTTGACGCAGCTGCTACAAAGCCATGGGGTGTTACATGGTGAGAAGGTCGCATACGGCATCCTGGTGCAGCTCCGCTTAGAAGAGCTGATGCAGGGCAATCGCTTAGCCGAGACGGCCCGGCAGCAGCTCCTGAAGTTCTATGCTGAGGTAGGATTGCCGCAAAATCTGGCTGACTTAGGATTGATGGAGATTTCTCTAGCAGATCTACAGGTCGCAGCTGAGTTTGCTTGCCGTCCCGGTTCCGATATTCACCATCTGCCGTTTGAAGTCACACCTCAGCACCTGATGGCCGCTATGGTTTCGACTACGATCCCTTGTACTGAAGATCGCCTGACCGAGACTGGAAGTTTTGTAAAACCTTGACCCCTTATTCCTTTTAGAAGCATGAACCTAGACTGGATTACCCCCGCCGATCGCCTCCGCACCTTGCCACCATATGTGTTTGCCCGTTTGGATGAGCTAAAGGCGCGAGCGCGGGAGCAAGGCCTAGATTTAATTGATCTAGGCATGGGAAATCCAGATGGAGCAACGCCTCAACCGATCGTGGATGCAGCGATCGCCGCTCTTCAGAATCCAGCGAATCACGGTTATCCGCCGTTTGAGGGAACTGCCAGCTTCCGTCGGGCGATTACCGATTGGTACTACCGCCGCTATAACGTACCACTGGATCCAGATGGTGAAGCGTTGCCGCTACTAGGATCAAAAGAAGGGTTGGCGCATTTGGCGATCGCCTATGTCAACCCAGGAGATTTGGTGTTGGTTCCCAGTCCCTCCTATCCGGCTCATTTCCGCGGGCCGCTGATTGCGGGGGGC
>DATNOY010001133.1:0-4549 GCA_036703495.1 Coleofasciculaceae cyanobacterium | reverse complement strand
GGTTGGCTTCAAACAGCGTTTTGGCAAAGGCTGTGGCGACTTCCCCCACGGTGACAGCCTGCATCGGGAAGACATCGATCGCTCCCTGTTCTTTGGCAGCAAAGAAGTCAGCAATACAGAGTCGTCGCAACGATCTTTGCCGTGGGAAATTGAACGTAACTACAGGCTCCAAGTCTGGGCCGTTGCCTGCTGACTGCGGATGATTCTGCGGATGGTAAAGATGCAGCGCGTTGCCTTCAGAGAGGCAAGGAAAATAGCCATACACGACCTGGGGATGCAGCAGATTTTCTGAAACTACCCGCTGTTTCCATTCCTCCAGGAGCGGATAGACTTTGGCTTGCAGGAAAGCATCATACTCCTCGCGGGACTGCTCCTTGGGCTTGCGGAACTGCCACTGCCCGGCAATTAGCGCCTGCAAATCTAAATAGCCAAACAGTTCTTCGATCGGGATATCTTGAGGCTGCAGAACTTGGGTGCCCCAGAAGGGAGGAGTAGGGCGATCGATATCCACTGCCACCGCTTCCGACCGACGCGTATCTTCGGGTAAAGGCTCAGATACCGCCACCGCCGATAGCTCAGCCACCTCCGCAGGGGACTCCTCTACAATGTCTGTGACCAAACCATCTGCCGCTTCATCCAGAAAGCCCTGGAGATCATCCCAGTTGTTTTGGGCTTTAGCAGGCATCAGCTTGTCCATGAAGTGCAGATCGGAAAAGGCATCCTTGCCATAGATCACCTTGCCTTTGTAGGTATTTTGGCAATCCTCGTAGACAAATTTGGGGGTGAGGGCAGCTCCGCCTAAGATCACCGGCACTGTGATGCCGCGCTGGTTAAACACCTCCAGGTTTTCTTTCATGAAGGCAGTCGATTTCACCAGCAAGCCGCTCATGGCAATGCAGTCTACCTGATGCTGCTCGTAAGCTTGGATGATGTTGTCTACCGGTTGCTTAATGCCCAGGTTAATCACCTTGTAGCCGTTGTTGGTAAGGATAATATCTACCAGATTTTTGCCAATATCATGCACATCGCCTTTCACCGTTGCAATCAGGAAGACGCCCTTAGATTGGTTCGAGTCTTCCTTCTCCATGAAAGGCTCCAGGTAAGCCACAGCCGCTTTCATAGTTTCGGCTGACTGCAACACGAACGGCAGCTGCATCTGTCCTGAACCAAACAGCTCACCCACCACCTTCATGCCGTCCAGTAAGAAGGTATTAATCACCGTCAGCGGCGGATAGTGCTCTAGCGCCAGCTTCAGGGCATCCTCTAGCCCAATCCGCTCACCGTCGATAATATGGCGCTTCAGCCGTTCTTCAATCGGCAAATCGATAATGGAACCACTCGATCGCGCCTCTTTACTAGACACGCCCTCAAACAGCTTCGTTAGCTCAGTCAGGGGGTCATAGACGCAAACCTCGCCTTCAAATCGCCGCTCGTCATAGATCAGCTGCTTGCAGACTTCCTGATGTTTGGGATCAATTTTGGACAGGGGCAGAATTTTGGCCGCACTGACGATCGCCGCATCCATGCCTGCCTCGGTCGCTTCATGCAAGAACATGGAGTTGAGCGCCATGCGGGTAGCCGGACTCAGCCCAAAGGAGATGTTCGACACGCCCAAAACAATATGCACCCCTGGCAAATGTTCGCGAATCATCCGGATCGACTCGATCGTCGCTTTGCCATTTTCTCGGTCTTCTTCAATGCCAGTCGAGATGGGCAATGCCAGCGTGTCATAGAAAATTTCGTGGGCAGGAATGCCAAATTCCAACGCATCTCGATAGGCCCGTTGAGCAATTTGGAATTTCTTCTCGGCGGTGCGGGCCATGCCTTCTTCGTCAATCGTGCCGACTACAATCCCGGCTCCATACTGCTTGGCCAGTTCTAGCACCTTAAAAAAGCGCTCATCGCCATCTTCGTAGTTGGTGGAGTTGAGCAGGCACTTGCCGCCTGCTACCTTCAGCCCTGCTTCCATCTTCTGCCACTCGGTGGAGTCTAGCATCAGCGGCAGGTTAACGTTGGTGACGAGCCGCGACACCAGTTCTCGCATATCATGAACGCCATCCCGCCCAACGTAATCCACGTTGACATCCAGGACATGCGCCCCTTCCCGCACTTGCGATCGCGCCAGAGCCACCAATCCATCCCAATCTTCAGCGTTTAGCAAATCCCGACACTTTTTAGAGCCGCTGGCATTGAGCCGTTCGCCAATAATCAAGAACGAGTTGTCCTGGTCGTAAGGCTGAGCGGTATAGATCGATGCGGCAGCAGGCGGATAATGCAGCACCGGACGCGGATCGGGCGATGCATCGCCAGCCGAGCGCTCCCAGCGAGGGAGCCGGACGGGTCGCTCTTTGGGGTGCAGGGTGGGCACCAGTTCTGCTAGTTGTTGAATATGTTCAGGGCGAGTGCCGCAGCAGCCACCAATTACCTGCACGCCCAGATCCTCGACAAAACGCAGCAACGCCATGCGCAATTCCATCGGCGTCAGCTTGTAGTGAGCATGACCCCCAACGTTTTCGGGAATGCCAGCATTGGGGATGCAGGACACGACAAACGGCGAGTATTCTGACAGGTACTTGATATGCTCTGCCATGCGATCGGGGCCGGTAGCACAGTTTAAGCCCAGAATATCGATCGGGTAAGGCTCTAGAATACTCAGCATGGCAGCCACATCGGAGCCAACCAGCATGGTGCCCTGGAGTTCCATCGTGACCGAAACCATCAAAGGACGCCGTTCGCCCCGCTTGGCAAACACGTCTTCAATGGCATTCAGAGCCGCCTTGATTTGCAATACATCCTGACAGGTTTCTACCAGAAATAGATCAACACCACCGTCATACAGCCCTTCAGCTTGCTCCACAAAAGCAGCTTTCATGGTGTCGTAGTCGATGTGTCCCAGGGTAGGCAGCTTGGTGGTGGGGCCCATGGAACCAGCGACAAACCGGGGTTTTTCGGGTGTGGAAAATTTGGCAGTACAGCGTTTGGCTAGTTCTGCTGCCAGCTTGTTGAGGGTATAGGCTTGATCGGCTAGGTCATACTCAGCCAGGACGATCGAGGCAGCGCCAAAGGTATCCGTTTCAATCACATCTGCTCCAGCTGCCAAAAAGTCGCAGTGGACCTTCTCGACCGCTTCTGGCTTGGTGACAACGAGATACTCGTTGCATCCTTCATACTCGGCTCCCCCAAAATCTTCTGCGGTCAGGTCTTGCACCTGCAGATTGGTTCCCATGGCACCATCGAAGACGATAACGGGGCGATCGGGGCTATGGAGGCGATCGAGGAAGGTGTGAGTCATAACAGGAGCGCTTTATAACAGCTTATAAACTGAGACTTAAGTTAAGGATCGAGGCTTAAATAAATGGTCGATCATAGGGCAGGCATCTTGCCTGTCTGGGTTCGTCTGGACGGGCAAGATGCCCATCCCACAAGAATTGTAGTCTATTTAATTCTCTTTCCTTAATAGGAATCACTCTAACGTATTCCAGAAATCTGTTGAAGCTTTTGGGATGACTCTGGGTAGATGCAGAGTCTTTAAAGTCTGGATAGATTGCCTGATGCTGCAACTCTGAGGGACTTTCGGCTCTGTTTCCAGTTCCTCAGAGTTAGAGCGTTAGCGATCGCCTGCAATTGTCCCTTCAGCAGTAAGAACGCTCACAATCGCCGTTCTGCCTTGGACAACACCACCAAGGCTTTATCGATATCGCGAATCTTGATTCCCCGCAGAGCGGTAAGAATCGATCGGATCAGGGCGACTTCATCATCAGACAGCATAATCATGAATGGAAAATTCCATTAAAGGTTTTTATGAAATTGCGGAGTTTTCCGGTAATAGGCAAGATCCAAGGACTAACTTTGCTCATGAGATGATAGAGGCGGAATAGTCCACAATGCCGTTAGTAATGCCAGCTAAGCCAAAAAGAGATGAAATCAGGGTCAATGCTCAGCCTGAAGTCGTGAGGCTGCTAAAGACACTTGCAGGTATTAAGGACACTTCTGTTAATGCCTTAGTCAATATGGCGATCGAGCGGTTCCTAGAAGATGACGATATTAAGGATCTGATCGAGCGGTTCAATCTGGATCAACTTGATGAATTGGATCAGTAGGAAGCCTTGAGAACAAACCCTTGTAGTTGAGTAGAGGCTAATTCTTCTAATGAGCTTGCAGTTAAAACTATAGAAATTTAGATATTATCTTCTAGTTCAGATATTGCATCTTCATTTATTTTTTTAATCTCCAAAAAATATTCAATTAATCCTCTAAGAATTTTTATAAGATCAATCTGTTCTATGAGCACATAGGCAGACGGCATTAATTTCTTGATTGATGCTAACTGTTTTGGCTTTTTCTCGCCATTCATATGTTCATAATATCCAAACCGAAATAAATCAAGGATCTCTCTTCTCGAATCGCCTTCACCGTCGTCACCAAATGCTATAGAATCCACTATTTTTCCATCCTCCTTATAGTAAATTTTTACTCCTGAACCAGCATCTAAGTAGGAATTAACTTCTCCTCTAAGTTCATAGAATCTGCGTTTGGTTTCCTCTGAAAC
>DATNOY010001132.1:0-5124 GCA_036703495.1 Coleofasciculaceae cyanobacterium | reverse complement strand
TGGTTAGGCGTAAACCGGTGAGCAGTGCTGGCAGAGACTCCTGCAGCACCTGCCAGTTAAAGAAGGTATCAATGATTTTCATAGGACTGGAGCCTCTTAGGATCACGAATTAAAACCGGACTTTTAATTTTTGAAAGCGTGGCAGTGCCGCGCTTTCAAAAATTAAGTTTTGAGTTTTATTAAATTCACGTTCCTTAGGACTGAGGGTATGTAGAGAAAAGAGGCTCAGTAGATGACTACCCTGAAGGGCTAAAAAAGGAGTGCTGAAAAAGAGGGAGGTGGGTTTTTCGGAAAAGCGTTCGAAAAACCCACCTCCCGACATGATTTAGGGGCTGGGGCTGGGCAAGGGTAGTTCCTCAACCGTAGAAGTTCCGGCTTCGGGCGCACTGCCAAACCACTTTTCGTAAATTTTGGCCAGCGTGCCGTCTTTTTTCATGGCAGCAATTTGCTGGTTGAACTCATCACGTAGAGGACTACCCTTAGCAAACATAATGCTGTACTGCTCTCCAGTTTTGAGCCGCTCCACAACTTTAAGTTCAGGCTTGTCTTTGGTGTAGTAAAGCGTGGCAGGAATGTCTGAAATATAGCCATCAAACCGACCTGCGGCTAAATCCAGCATGGCAGGGTTCAAGCCTTCAAATCGCCGCACATCTTTGAAGCCGTACTCTTGCATATGTTCCTTCACCCAGATGTCGCCAGTTGAACCCGTGTCAACAGCAACCACCTTACCCTTCATGTCCTTGGCTGATTTGATGCCGCTATCCGCTTTAACGGTGAGAGACTGGTCACTATCATAGTAGGGTTGGGCAAAGTCCAGCGTTTGCAGCCGCTTTTGCGTGATCGTGATCGAAGAAACTGCCGCATCAATCCGATTAGAGGAAATAGCGGGAAACAATCCTGTGAACGGCGTGTTAACAAACTCAATTTTGCGATTCAAGCGCTTGCCGATCTCATTCACTAGATCAATCTCGAAACCCACAAGCTGCCCGCTTTTGTCTTCAAACTCCCAGGGGACATTGCCCACATTGGCTCCTACTTTGAGGGGCTGAGCGGCAGCATCAGGGGCAGCACTAGGCGAAGGCGAAGCTGCAGAATTGTTGGCTGGAGCAGCACAGGCACTAAACATCAGGGCGCTAGCAAACCCAGCTACCCCTGCCAGGAAGGTTTTTCTAGAAATTTTTGTAGAAGAGGGAATCATACGACGGTTCACAAATTGACGGATTGAAGGAAAATTAGCTCCTGCGAGTAGTGAGCGTAACAAAATTCAATACTTGCAAATGTATCTTTAATTACGTCTACGGCTCACAACCCGCAGACTCAGACCCTACTTTAGTGCCCTCACTCTTTAGCACCTTGACTGGATCTCCCTCTAGGGATCTGCCGGAAAATCGTATACCCCTGTAGGGGCGCAAGGCCTTGCGCCCCTACCGCTAATGTTGTTTCCAGTGGGGGTGTGATTAAATTGCAAATCCTCTATTGGGCCGTCATCCCGCCATCCGCCGCGATAATAGAACCTGTTAAAAACGAGGCCTCATCCGAAGCCAAAAACAGCGCCAGATGGGCAATTTCGCGCGGCTCCCCTGGGCGGCCGATCGGTTGAAAGGAATCGATGGTGCTATACACCTTCTGCAGTCCGCCTAGCATTTCGGCATGGGCATAGTTAATTGGAGTATCAACCCAGCCTGGACAAATGGCATTGCAGCGGATTCCTCGTTTGGCATAGTCTAGCGCTACCCCCTTAGTCAGCATGACGATCGCCCCTTTAGAAGCCGAGTAGACCGCTAGGAAGGGTTCCGATACCAGCCCGTTGACACTGGACATATTAACGATCGAGCCACCGCCCTGCTGCAGCATATGGGGAATTGCGGCTCGACAGCCATAAATGGCACCTTTGACATTGACATCCAAAGTTTTGTCGATGACTGCATTAGAGACTTCATGGAGGACACCAGGGATATTAACCCCCGCATTGTTAACTAACACATCAATACGGCCATATAACTCAACACAGTGCGCTACAAAAGCATCCACTTGCTCAGAGTCACTTACATCGGCAGTGAATGCCGCAGCTACCCCGCCTGTACTGCAAATCCCCGCAGCAGTAGCAGTCACCGCTTCCCCGTTCACATCTATGCAGAACACTTTCCCGCCTTCTTCCGCCAAGCGCTCGGCGATCGCCTTTCCAATTCCTGACCCTGCACCTGTAACCACACAGGCTTTGCCCTCTACTCTTGCCATACTGTATTTTCTGCTTCAGATGAAAAACTGAGAGCATTCTATCCGTTTCTGGTTCCTCTCACGGGTAGTGGTATTCGAATAGCGATTTTGGTTGAGTGAGCTAAGCCCACGCAACCAAAGTCATTACCTTTTGAGGACTACTTGAGGACTACCCCCTCACGTATTGCCTCGCTCATGACCCTGGTTAAACACCCTGGTTAAACACCCTAGTTAAACAGTAGTGCTTTGGCTGCAAGGCTGCCCTATCCTCACTAGAGATTGAACAGGTGAGAAGTGCTGTAATTTTTGCTTGAGGATTGACTCAGCAAATAGCTTGCTTTTTCTAAGTTGCTTCCACTAAAGCTTTAGCTTAATTAAGCTATTTTGTAGTCAAGAATACTTTATCTAAAAGCAGATATTAATTCCGCTGCCGCTAGCTCAACGGAAAGTAATTATTCCCTATTTTGATCGGTTTCTATCAAGCCTATCTAACGCTGCAAAGTCTGGAATTAGCGGCTGGAAACAAGCTGCGGAACCGGGCAAAACCGGCTGATTCAGGCTATATTAGCCGCCTCAGAGAATAACTGTCGCCGCTTGATTATTGCTAGATGTTAATAATTTTGTTTCCAAAATTATTAATTAAAATTTCCACCAATAATTAAGAAATTGTTAATAATCCCCTCTAAAGATGTAGGGGATAAATGGGTAAAACAACCCTATTCTTACGGGAATTACTGAGGAACAATTGAGTTGTGTTGAAGATGTTAAGAACCGCTTCAGTCGATTTAAGAAAACAGTTATAAAGGTCAGAAAGATGGACTGTCGGTTTTGTAAGTATTACCAACCCCAAGGACGACGTGGCGGGCAATGCCAACTGTTAGAGGTGCCAGTTCAGTCCCATTGGAAAGCCTGTAAGTTGTCCATACGTCCCTTTGTTGCGCCCACCGATATCAACCGTGAATCCCCTGCTGAACTGATCTGCGCCAAATAAACGACAGCTTTACGATTCTGAACACACCAGTAGACCTCGGCTTCAATCCAGCAACCGTTTGGAGGGTGAGCAAGACGCTCAATTCCCGCCATTCTGTTAGTCTTTATTACCTCGGCAATTTAATAGGCTTCATTGCGGGGCGCGTCGCAATGAAGGCCTTAGGGTTTAAGTATCCTCAAATATTGCCGGAGTAATAACTGCATTCGTCATCATAAATGTTCAGAATCTACGTAAGATTGCTATAGTAGGGGCTGCAGTGGGTTAAGAATAGGGTGGAGGCTGGAGCGATGTGGCGAGCGATTATTCAATGTTCTGCTGAAGCCTGGCGAAATCATGCCTCAGCCTTCAAGGCGATCGCAGCTAAGTATCCTGCCACTCCGTTGTCTTCTAAAAAAATGAAAGGGGATGAGCGTCGCATTATGGAGTATCAGCTTGATACCGTTAGCGACACTGAAGATTTCTTGGAAGAATGTTTAACTCTAGAGGGCTTCTCTGCTACTTTTGAATCCCTCTGAATTTAGCCCGCCAGCTTCACCAAAGGATCTAAAAACGTGGGACTGCTCTTAACTTTGGGTCTGCCTTTAAGCAGAAAAGGGTGAAATGACATTGGGTTTACCCTTAACTTTGAGATCTGCCCTTAACTTTGGGTCAGACTTTGCCCTTATCCTGTCCTGGGCTAATTAAGCAGGAACTTTCATTCCGGCGCATCCGCTCCTGGGTTAGAACTTACAGACTGGGAGCCTAGTGCCTAGAAAAAGCAAAAGGAGAGCTGCTACAGCTCTCCCTTTCAAAGCATCTTTAGCAGATGTTCTATAGTATTACTCGCCCCTATAAGGGCTGATCACCTCTATAAAATCCAGAAGGTGTGGAAGATGCGCTCCTAATCGAGATTCCACGCCTGCACGTGAGCTTCCGCACTTTAATCTGTCAATAACCTATCAACGCGATCAAGCCCTTCAATCTGGCTTGCTGCGGATTCCGTGGCGCTTTTCCAAAGCTGCCAGCATTTGATGCTTCACCGCATTTGCCCACAGCTCAAAGTTGAAGCCTTCTCTGTCCATCTCATCGGCTTTAAAGAACGACTGCTGGGACGTCACGGGTACCTTGTTACTCATAGTGTTTGCTTGCTTGTTCAATCTACCACAGCCATTTTGGCTCAATTGGGGAGGGCAGCCACTATACCTAAAGATAGAAAGCGTTCAATCTACCACAGCTATTCTGGCTCAGTTGGGGAGGGCAACCACTATACCTAAAGATAGAAAGCTATGACTTACATTACTTTTTTTACTGTCCTTACTTTTTTCACTGTAATGTTCTGTGCTCCTGAAGCGCAGCATGAGCCAGAGGTAGTCAAACAGGTGCATACTATGTGAGGGCGGGGTTAGCCCCTCGCTGCTAATTGGCTAGCAAAACCCTTCTCAAATCTTGCCGGATGTGATAAGCGCATTCGGCGAACTGTAGAAGCTTCAGCTATCCGGGAGAACCTGCTAGCCGATTGGGCTTTATCCCCAAGCATATCAATGAAAAGCAATTGAGCCATGCTGAAAATCCCTGGGTATCGAATTCAGACTCAGATTCACGAAAGCCTCAATTCGAGAGTGTATCAGGGATTTCGAGTGCAGGATCATCTGCCCATTATCTTCAAAATTCTTAAAAAGGATTACCCGACTCCCGAAGAAATTACCCGATATAAGCTCGAATATGAGATTACTAGCGGCTTAGCCTTAGGCGGTGCCTCAGATGGTGTGATCCAGGCTTATCACCTCCAGCAATACGAGAGTACGTTTGTCATCTTGCTGGAGGATTTTGGCGGAGTGTCTTTAGAAAAAATCATGGCTTCTAAAAAGTTCACATTAACGGAGCTTTTAGAGTTAGCGATTCAAATGACCCAAAGTTTAGGTCAGATCCATGCGGCC
>DATNOY010001131.1:0-5871 GCA_036703495.1 Coleofasciculaceae cyanobacterium | reverse complement strand
TGGAGTGTGTACTCCCGTTGAGAAAGAATTCATTCGTAAAGACGGCTCACGGGTGGCCGTTT
Source organism: Coleofasciculaceae cyanobacterium (assembly GCA_036703495.1). Classification (GTDB taxonomy): domain Bacteria; phylum Cyanobacteriota; class Cyanobacteriia; order Elainellales; family Elainellaceae; genus Drouetiella. The sequence continues at coordinate 5,809 of DATNOY010001131.1, read as the reverse complement.
TGTGTGGTGGGGCAACGTTCTCCAATACGACCGAAAGTGGTGTGTTCTTTGCGCTGAACTTGAGCGATCGCAAACAGGTGGAAAAAGAGCGCGATCGCCTTCTGCAGCTAGAACGAGCCGCTCGTGCTGAGGCAGAAGCCGCCAACCGGATCAAAGATGAATTTCTGATGGTGCTTTCGCACGAACTCCGAACTCCACTGAACCCGATTCTGGGCTGGACAAAGTTGCTGAAAACCCGCCAGTTTGCCCCAGGAATGGTGAATCATGCCTTAGAGGCGATCGAGCGCAATGCCCATCAACAGGTACAACTGGTGGAAGACCTGCTCGATGTCTCACGCATCTTGCAGGGCAAACTGACCTTGAACTGCTGTCCCGTGAACCTGGTTGATGTCATCCAGGGGGCGATCGCCAGTGTCAGACTGTCTGCTCAAGCCAAATCGATCCAGATCGAAACGTATTTAGATGCGACCGTTCCACCTGTATTGGGCAACCAGGAACGGCTTCAGCAAATTGTTTGGAATCTGTTGTCCAACGCTGTGAAGTTTACACCCGATCAGGGGCGAGTGGCGGTGCATTTAGAGACGGCAGGCAAGTCTGCTCAAATTCGGGTGAGTGACACAGGAAAGGGCATTGAGGTAAGTTTTATTCCCTATGTGTTTGACTACTTTCGCCAGGCAGACAGTGCAACCACTCGTTCCTTTGGGGGATTGGGATTAGGGCTAGCGATCTCCCACCATTTGGTCGAGCTACATGGAGGCACGATCGAGGCGGCCAGTGAAGGATTAGGCAAGGGAGCTATTTTCACGATCCGCTTACCCATTCCCCCGGACGAGCCAACCCCCCTGCCCATTGGATCGATGCCCACTTCACCGGAAGAGGGCTTGAAAGAGAAACGAATTCTGCTGGTTGGAGCTAAAGACGATACACGAGACTTGATTGCGGTGGTGCTGGAACAAGCGGGAGCCGTTGTGGTTTCGGCAACTTCCACCCATGCTGTGCTGGAGGAACTAGCCCGATCGCAACCTGATGTCTTAATTGGTGCGATCGCCATGCTGCGGGAAAACAACTATGAGCTAATCGAACGATTGCGACTATGGTCACAAGAATTTGGGGAAGAGATTCCAGTGGTTGCACTGGCTACCTATCCCAATGAAATTGCCCCTCAAGAGGCATTAACAAACGGATTACAGCATGTGCTTCTGGAGTCTATGGAGCCAGATCAACTGGTAAGGGCGATCGATCGCATCCTTAAATCTGCAATTCCATGATGTCCTGCGGAATGTAAATCTTCCTTGAGAACGGCATCACCCCGTCCCACAATGATTTCTTAACATTTCTTAACGAAGAACATAGAAGAGGAGTAGGGTACCTGGCTCAATAGCAATGATACATAGCTTACCCTTCCACACTTAAACTTCTGATACTTTATAGTTTGGAGCGCATCTACCTTAAGATAGATAGTTGCCCCAATGCTGTAGGAGTTCTACTGTCTAAGGTAAATGATGTCAAGCATTTTTGCTGACCTGCCTGAAGTAGGTGATGGAGTAGTGCCGTGCAAGATTTTGAACAATCTTCATCTGAACGATCATCGGCTCACAGGGCACATTCCTCTTCTACCCCTAAAATCTGCTCGTCTCAAACTGAAGGCATGATCTTACAACTTGCGGATGGTTCGATTGTGGGCTGTAGTCCAGCCGTGGAGAAGATTTTAGGGTTTACCAAAGAACAAATGCAGGGATGGACGTTTGAGAACTGTCCTGGGCAAGCGATCGCTCCATCGGGGGGTTCCCTGCCATCTGAGCAGTATCCTGCCAGAATTGCGTTACAGACCGGGCAACCTTGTTTGGAGACTGTGCTGGGCTGGCATCAGCCAAATGGCAAACTCATTTGGCTGCAAGTTGATGCCCAGCCTTTGTTTCAAGCGAATGCAGCCGTTCCTTATGCTGTGGTTTCTACATTCACAGAAATTTCTGAACCCAATCTATCGTCTGCAACCTCAGCCCAGCAAAACCTATCCAATCGTACGTTGCATCAGAGCCAAGATCTGCATGAGGTGATCTTTAACGAGTCTACGGATGCTCTCTTTTTGGTGGATCCCGCCACGCTCCTGACGGTGGATTGCAACCAACGGGCAGTCGAGTTGTTTGAAGCCAGCAGCAAGGATGAATTGATTGGGATCGATGGCCCCATCTTACATCGGCATCCCTTTACTCCAGAGCAACGGAACACGATCCTTGCCAATATGCAAACAGGAATTTGGATTGGCGAGATCGAGTATGTGACCCGTCGCGGCAATCCTTTCTGGGGCAACATGGCAGCAAAATCGATTCAATTGAGCGATCGCACCATTAACCTGATCCGGATTACCGATATCACCCAGCAGCAAACGGCACTCCTGGAACGCCAGCAAGCAGACGCGACACTCCGTGAAACCCAGACTCAGCTTCAACAACAACTCGCGGAGATCGAAGCCATCTATCAATCGGCTCCAATTGGTTTAAACTTCATCGACACCGATCTCCGCTTTGTGCGAATCAATCAGCGATTGGCAGAGATGAATGGGCTACCCGTTGAAGCCCATCTGGGACGGACGGTGCGAGAAGTCTTACCTGCTCTGGCAGATGCCGCAGAATCGTTGCTGGATCACATCCTAAACACGGGAGAACCTTTACTTAATGTGGAAATTGTGGGAGAAACTCCAGCGCAGCCCGGTGTAGAGCGGACCTGGGTTGAAAGCTTTTTACCGTTGAAAGATGGCGATCGCATTATTGGCATCAGTACCGTTTGTGAAGAAATTACCGAGCGTAAGCAAGCCGAGATTGAACGAGAGCAGTTGCTAGAGCGAGAACAAGCTGCAAGAGCCGTAGCAGAACAGGCAAACCGGATTAAAGATGAATTTTTAGCAGTGCTGTCTCATGAATTGCGATCGCCGCTTAATCCGATCCTGGGTTGGGCAAAGCTGCTGCAAGAACAGAAATTGGGGCAAGATAAAACCCAGCAGGCTCTGGAGACGATTGAACGGAACGCCAAACTGTTAGTCCAGTTGATTGACGATTTGCTCGATATGGCTCGCATCATGCAGGGCAAATTCGTTCTGAATTTAGAACCCATCGCGCTACCCGATGTAATTGCAGCCGCTGTTGAGACGGTCCGGTTTGCAGCGGAATCAAAACTCGTTGACCTGCAAGTTTTGCTGATTTCCGATCCACAGCCTGTCAAAGGGGATGCTGTGAGACTACAACAGGTCATCTGGAACTTACTATCTAATGCCGTGAAGTTTACACCGGCCAATGGACAGGTTGTCGTGCGATTAGAGCAGGACGGCACCCACGTCCAAATTCAAATTGAAGATACTGGGAAAGGCATCAGTTCAGAATTTTTACCTCACATTTTTGAACGATTTCAGCAGCAAGATACGTCTATTGCCCGCCAGTTTGGCGGGCTAGGATTAGGATTGGCAATTTCTAAGCAATTAGTTGAACTGCATGGAGGCACAATTACTGCCCATAGTTTAGGCGAAGGACAGGGCGCAACCTTTACCGTCCGATTACCACCCCTGATGCGCTCCTCGTCTCAATCAACACTGCCTGTTTCATTGACGACCCAAGCAACCGATTTGAGAAATGTTCGAGTCCTGGTTGTCGATGATGAACTCGATTCACTAGAGTTAGTCAAAGTATTGTTAGAACAGGAGGGTGCGATCATCACAACCGCTGCTGCCGCTAACCAGGCTTTACAAATACTGGTACAAGAGCAGTTTGATGTGCTAATCAGTGATATTGGGATGCCTGGAATGGATGGCTACGAATTATTACGTCAAATTCGGAACTTACCCGTTCAGAAAAACCGAGTGATACCAGCAATTGCCCTAACAGCCTATGCAGGAGAGCACACTCAGAAGCAAACGCTTGATGCTGGCTATCAAATTCACCTACCAAAACCCATTGAACCAGATATGCTAACTGCTGCAATTGCTACTTTGACGGGTACTGTTGATACCAATCAGACGCTCTGACATTTGGCATGACCATAGCCATTAAAGAGGAATATTTTAGGCAACTAAAGATCCAGTAACTGCCCCAGAACCCCCTCAACGATGCTCCTGCTGCTTAGATCATACTCGTTCTCGTCGTGCTGCTCGTTTGCCACCCCATTCAATTCGTCGGACACCTCAACATCGATGCCAGTGCCATTCTGCACAAAACCTATCACCTCAAGTTCGCGATCGATCGGCACCGCTAACTCGTTATGAAATTGTCTGACGTAATCACTTTTTCCCTTCTAAGAAGGCGGCCCAATCAGGGTCGCCTTCCTCGCTTTCATCTTTTGTTTAGTTCCCCAGAAGGGAGATAACATCTTCCCTGCTATAGGATTTCTACATACCCTTCTGTTCCATGCACGCGAATTCGCTGCCCATCTTTAATCCGTTTAGTGGCATGATCCACTCCGACCACAGCGGGTAAGCCATATTCACGGGCGATCACGGCTCCGTGGGTCATCAGTCCACCCACTTCGGTGACGAGACCTTTGATGGATACAAATAAGGGTGTCCAGCTTGGGTCAGTAAAGGCGGTGACTAAGATATCTCCATCTTCCAAATCAGCCTCTTCCATGTTGAGGATGACCCGTGCGCGTCCCTCTATGACTCCGGCAGAAACAGGTAGACCAACGATCGCATCAACTGGCAAATTCTCTCGTTTGTACTGACCTACAATGATTTCACCATCCGACGTAATCACCCGTGGCGGCGTGAGTTTTTCATAGCGCTTGTACTCGTCTTTTCGGCTGCTGATGATCTGATCATCCAATTGATTTGTGCGTACAACTTCGTGAAGTTCTTCAAATGTGAGATAGTAGGCATCTTCTTTTTCGTGAATCACGCCTGCTTGGACGAGTTGTTCAACTTCTTTCAGCAACGCCTGCTTATAGACGAAATAGCGACTCACGATGCTGTATTTGGGATATTCACGATAGCCGATGAAATTCCGGAGCAGGCGGATCATTCGTTTTGTTTCATTCACCTTTAGTTCGCCATCCGGTAGTTGCTGCAATCGCTCTAATAGCTCTTGTTCTTTCTTTAATGCTGAGCGTTGCCCTTGCTCAAATTTGCGATCGCATTCACCCGGCTCAAAGTTTCTGATGTTACTGAGAATCATCGGAACCAGTGTGGTTGGTTTTTCGCTCCAACGAGGTCTCGTAATATCAATTTCTCCCACACAGCGCATTCCGTATTGGTGAAGAAAAGTAGCGATCGCCTTCTGAGCTGCCTGTCCACCCTCCAGCTGCGCCAATTCATCGAGAAAGTTATCCGCTTTGACCTGTTGCAAATACTCAATGACTTGCGGGTAAGGACGAATCGCATCCGCCACATCCAATAGTGCCAGACCCATTTCCGACGTAATATTGTGGGGTGCGGATTGAGAAAGCGTGTCCGCTGCGTTTTTTTCGCCTAACCACTCGTTCATTTTTTCATTGATCCAGGAGGCAGCATTCATCCCCGTCATCAGCACACCAAAACTCTGTGAATCAGAACTGGTCTGCTTAAATTGCTGGATATCTTCCAGGATAAAATTAAACAGATCCGAACCTGATTTTGTTTGGATGGTTTGCTTTAACGCTGCGATCGAGGTTTGACTCTGTTGAATCAACTCCGCAACAATCGCCGGATCGTAGTCGTTGAGGGTGTGAAAATCCGCAGGCGATCGCCTTTTACTGCGTTTGTCGGGACTCTGATCATCAGGTAATAATTTGATAAAATCTCCCCGCTCTAGGATAGTTGTCAGTGCGTCTTTCATCAGCGGATCGGATT
>DATNOY010001130.1:0-2373 GCA_036703495.1 Coleofasciculaceae cyanobacterium | reverse complement strand
GGCAAACCTTGACGCCCTCCCAGGCAGGCGGTGTGGTAAGCGCGATCGCAGGCGGTTTTTTGGCCCAGGCGATCGCCCGAGAGTTGATCAAATTTCTGCCGGGCTTTGGCAGCGTCATCGCGGCATCCTGGGCTGCTGCTTACACATGGGCATTGGGCGAAGGAGCCTGCGTGTATTTTGGGGATTTAATGGGGGGTAAAAAGCCCGATCCTCAAAAAATTCAGTCTGCCATGCAGTCTGCTTTTAAGGCAGCCCAGGAACGGTTTAAGAGCAAACCCCTATAGCGGTTTGCAATTGGCTAAAGCCAGATTAGTTTTTGAAAGCCTCACGGAGCGAGGCTTTCAAAAACTAATCTGGACTTGACTCAGTTGAAAATTGCTAGATTGGTGCATGTCCGGGGTTTCGGACTCTGATGCGGGATATTCAGTACCTGGACTCTGAAGATACTCCAATTAGTATCAACTCAATACCAATACTCTAGCGCTGGAATCCCCCACCCACTTTCTTTTTAGCCTTAGGCTTAGATTTTTCTCGATTGACTTCCAGCAATGCCTCTTGGAACAGGTTATGTAAGTGCAAGGGCACACTGGCAATCTCCGGCAGTTCTGGCTCAGTTTCTTTGCCGTGTTCTTGCAACAGCTGATCTAGATCAGCGCTCAAATTAAAGTCTGGACGTTCCAGCACTTCCCGCAATAGGGCTTGCAGTTGAGTTGGGTATTGTGCCGCCAAGCGATACCAGACAAAGCTGTTGATATCAGGTTGCTTCAGATGTTTTTGGACAATGTCTTTAGCTTGAGGAACCGTTTTCCCATCTTCCGTCTCCACCAGCGATTTCAGCTGGCTATAGGTGGGTAGAAATAGCTGTCCCCAACGAGGATGAGTCAGCACGGTCACCTGTTCAGCTTTTTTAAGGGAAGCAGGGAGTTCCACTTGAGGGGCAACCATTTTCGCTTTACCCGAATTCTTCATCAGCTGAGAAACGGTCTTTTCATCTGCTCCCATGGCTTCGGCCGCTTCGGCAATTTCTTCCTGAGAGATGCCGGACTCCTCTGCCAGTTCATCTAGTGTTTTAGAGGGATCAATGCCAGAGGCTTGCAGGCTCTTTTGGGTAACGATCTCCTGAAACTCTGCTAGCTTTTTATTTAATTGATATCCCGGTAAGGTTACTTCTTCGTCGCCAAAAAATTCTACAAAGTTTTTGTGATGTTGTTCTACAGATTTCCAGGCTTCTTCTAGCAAATCTGGAGCATCACTATATAAATGGCTTTTGTAATTTTGCTTAAAGTTACCGATCGCTACCGCTAGTTTAGGTTTCCCTAATTTACCCAAAGATGTCCAAGCGCTAAAAAACATCCAGTCTGAGCCAGTTAAAGGTGAAATTTGCACCAATATCACCTCGTTAATCCCCAATCGCTGCATTTTCTCTTGTTCTGCAGGATCGGCTTGCTTGACCTGATAGTGCTTAGCCGTCGTCCAGTTCATCAGTTCAAAGCCGTCTTCAAGAACTTGTTGAATGGCGAATAATCCTACAAAACTATGCTTCCAGCTAGAAACTAATTGGCGATCGGCTGGATCTAACTCGGGATTGGCTTCCAGAAATAAATCAATTGGGGTTTTGTCCCCTATTCTGCCTTCGGTAATGAAGCGATCGACGACCAAGCTGCGCCGCTGCATATCTGAATGAGTGATCCGGGCAAGCTGTGCTGCACTATAGGCTTCTAGAGACACTGCCAGATCACCTTCAGCATCTAATACAAAATCCATGAGTTCTTGCTTTAGTTCTCCAGCCCGACTTAGAACAGTGTTCACGGTAAACCTCGTTACTCCCAATTGATTACAAAATAATGCTTTAGATAGAGACTCCTAAAGCCCCTTTAGATAGAGCTTAAGAGGGATGAACTGTACCTCTAGAGAGAGCACAAAAATAAGCACCCTGGAACAGAGTGCTTATCAACCCGCTATGGTAAAAAATCTATGCTTTACTTTCGATTTTTAGCTCTGGGTTGCGTTCTGCAAAGTATTTGCTAAGGAAGGTATTAGACAAGGAAAGGATCACAGGACCTAGAAGGAAGGCAATCAATCCGTGAACGCTGAATCCAGGTACCAGAACGGAAGCTAACCAGAAGCATAGTCCGTTAACAACCAGAGAAAACAAGCCTAACGTCACAAAATTCAACGGCAAAGATAAAGCCGAAAGGACGGGTCTAATCGTTGAGTTGATGACACCTACTGCCAGTCCTGCAATTACGGCGGCCGGGAACGTCGCAATGTTCACACCGGGAACTACTAGATCGGTAATCAGCAAGCTTAATGCGGTTGCCAAAGTCGTTAAAACAAATCCAATCATTTTATTTACCTCAATTTTTCAAATCA
>DATNOY010001129.1:0-3098 GCA_036703495.1 Coleofasciculaceae cyanobacterium | reverse complement strand
CCACAGAAGGTCATTCTACTGCAAAGGGGATGCCTCCAACTTCGATTGTCTAAAAGTTTTCCACTTTGACCTACTCCCTTTAAAACATCAATTCGCCACGGCAATTTTCGTTTCCCAAGCTAATATCGAATTTGTGTAGGTTCCCGGGCAATTGCCATTTGCCAAGGCTACTCCCCTGCCAGTATCCTGCTTAAGGGCGTTTGCTTTTCCTCATTGGTGTTCTGGAGTGCTTCAAGACTGAATATGCAACCCTCAAATTCTTTAATTGCTTTAGGTGTGGGCACTGTTCTTGCTGTCAGTGCAGCAACATCTTCTACACAGGCTGCCCCGCTTGTTAGCCAACGCCATGTCCGTTCTGCTGCTGACACCCCTGAGAAGCTGGCTGCATCGGAGGCAGGTGCTTTTCAATCGATTGCTCAAACTGCAGCCAAGGAAACCCCGCCTCAGCATCTAGAGGCTGCTCAAAAGCTACAGGTGACAGCAGCAAGTAACCCCGCACCGATCGCTCAATCTGCCCCAACCAGCCAGCCTCCGGCCGCTACACCCAGCCCTTCAGGAAGTTCTGCAGGCAGTCCCAGCACGGACAGCCCCAGCACGGACAGCCCCAGCATGGAACTGCCGCAAGCTGCACCTACCGCTCCCTCCATGCCGCTCCCCAGAAGCAGGACTCCCGGAAACGCGACTCCTGGAAACGCGACTCCCGGAACGTCTGGCGGCACAGCAACTCCAGAAACGCCACCCCCCGGAAGCATGACTCCCGGAACTATAACTCCTGGAACCATGACTCCCGGAACCACGACTCCCGGAACGTCTGGCAGCACAGCAACTCCAGGAACGGCGACGAACAGCGAACCTGCTCCAGAGTATCTGAATCCTGACCCTAATCCCCTTAGCTTTCCCACGACACCTGAAGAGGTGCAAATTGCGGGCACACAGCCCATCACGTTACGGCAGGCAATTGAGCTAGCCATCCGTAATACCCGCTCTCTTCAGCAATCTCGATTGCAGCTAGAACGCGCCCAAGCAGCGCTACGGGAATCCGAAGCCCAAAACTTCCCAACGTTGCAACTGCAGAGTGGGGTCGGCTTTCAGGTAGACGAGCAAGCTAACGCCGTTCGAGCTATAACCGGGACAACCACTGGATTCAATGGTACAACGTTCAACAACAGCACAACCCTGAACGGTACGTTGACAGCCACATATAACCTGTTCACAGCAGGACAGCGATCGGCATCGATCGCGGCCGCCCGGGGGCAAGTCCGGGCTCAGGAGTTGCAGCTCGAAGCCGATACAGAGCAGCTGATTCTAGATGTCACCAACAACTATTACGACCTGCAACAAGCCGATGAGCAAGTGCGCATTAGTCAGGCTTCGTTGACCGAAGCACAGCGCAGTTTGCGCGATGCCCAGGCATTGGAGCGAGCAGGGGTTGGCACACGCTTTGATGTGCTTCAGGCTGAGGTGGATGTTGCCAATGCCCAACAAGATTTGACCCAGCAAATTAGCGCTCAGGAAATTGCTCGCCGTCAGCTGGTGCAGCAGTTGAGTTTGTCTCAATCGATCGATATTAGCGCTGCCGACCCAATCGACGTAGCAGGACTTTGGGATCTGACCCTGCAAGATACGATCGTCTTGGCGTTCAAAAATCGAGCCGAGTTAGAACAGCAGCTGGTGCAGCGGGAAATTGCCCAACAGAACCGCCGAGGCGCTTTGGCGCAGTTAGCACCACAGATCAGCCTGTCAGCATCCTATGGGTTCCTCAGAACCCTGGATAGTTCTACCAGCCCCAACTTCGACGGATTTTTGTCCAACGCTAGGGCTCAAATTGGGTTGAATTGGAACATTTTTGATGGAGGCGCTGCCAGAGCCCAAGCCCGACAAGCAGAGTCAAACATTGCCATTGCCGAAAACCAGTTTGCCAGCAATCGCGAACAAATTCGCTTTTTGATTGAGCAAGCCTATTCGACTTTGCGATCGAGCTACGACAACATTCAGGTGACTTCGCGGGCCGTCCTGCTGGCGACTGAATCCTTGCGTTTAGCCCGACTACGCTTCCAAGCGGGGGTGGGTACGCAAACCGATGTCTTACAGCAACAAACTGCCCTGACTCGATCCGAAGTCAACCGGCTAACGGCCATTCTCAACTATAACCGCGCGCTAGCCAGCCTCAAACGCCAAGTTAGCAATTATCCTCAAGGCGATTTAGCCAACACCCCCTAGCCTGTCCTAGGGGCTGGGTAGGCACCGATTTTCATCTTTCGGGCAGCAAGCTAGCAATCCACACCTTATAGATCCACCCTCTTTAGGGTGTTGGCTGAGGCTGCAAAGCAGGATCTACGTAGTCTAAGATTTTCGTGATCCGGTTTTCCCAAGAAAACTGTTTGCCAAACTTGATATTTTCAGCATATCCTTCAGTTTTTCTAGGATACCGGGTTAAAACCCCTTTAAGGCATTGGGCTAAGGCGATCGGATTATCCGGTTCGCACCAGCCCATCGCTAAACCAGGCTGTTTGAATTCCATCAGAGGCGAAATCTCTGTCACGGCGATCGGCGTTCCCGAAGCAATATACTGAAAAAACTTAACTGGGTTGGTAAAGTCTGCCTCTCGTCCAGAACAGTGGGGATGCGCCAGCACATCGGCTGCTTGAAATAAGCTCACTAAGCGCTCTCGCGGTAAAATCCAGCCCAGAAACTCAATATTGTCTACCTGCTTATCCTGAGCTTGTTGCCGATAAGCTTGCACCTGAGTCTCAGTACCGCCGGTCACAACAAATTGGATCTCAGGTAGCTGCTTCGCCACATCAATCAGTAAATCTACCCCCTTAAACCGGTAGAGTGCGCCCGAGTAAACCACGAGATGCTGTCGCCTATGTTTCAGCAGCTGTTGCCGCCAGGCTTCAGCTGCTTGTGGTTGCCGGTTTAAAAATGACTGTTCAAAGCCATTGTGCAGAGCAACAGCCTTTTCAGGTGGCATTCCCTGCTCAATTAAACTAGCCCGAGTCAGCGCTGATTGAGTAATGGCAACTTGAAAAAAAGGACTCTGCACAATTTCGGATTCAAAGCGTTTGTTTTGAAAGTAGTGCAGCTCAAAAATCACC
>DATNOY010001128.1:0-9137 GCA_036703495.1 Coleofasciculaceae cyanobacterium | reverse complement strand
TTCTTGCACTTGTCTATTTTGTCAATTATCTGGAAAATCTCATGACCCGATCGCAAAAAACATTAAAACCTGCAAAACTTCTCATAGTTGGAATTTTAAGTTTGGGATTGAACTATATGCCCAAACCCCCAGCCGCTGAAGCCCAAGTTTGTAATCCCTTTGGCTGCTCTCAGCCAGGTGCAGGACAATGTAATCCCTTTGGTTGTCCCAATCCAGGTGCCGCAGAGTGCAATCCTTTTGGCTGTCCGGCAGGGAGTTCTAGCCCGCCTTTGAATGACAATAATGCGACACAGAGCGACATCAATAATGGATTAGGACTGCTCCGGCAGATTTTTGGTGGCGGGAACGGTAATAATAATGGAAATAGCAATGGGAACGGCAATGGGAACGGCAACTCTGGGCGTTCTAACCGCTCAGGTCGCAACAGCGGCGATCAAGAACTCAACCGCATTCTTTCCAGCTATGGTTTGGTACCCACAGATTGCAATCCAGGTGTGGTCGAGATCAAAGTGAGCAGCAATTTAGATCGATCGGTTTGTGCTGTGCCTACTGCTCAGTATCCATCGGGTCTCTATGTGCTGAACCAGCAAGATTACTCTATTTCGCCGATCGGCAACCGTCAATCTGCCGTACAGCAGCAACAGTATGTGCAACCCATTCAACAACCTGTTTACCCGCAGCAACCCTTCAATCAGCCAGGTCAGCCTATCTATGTTCAACAGGGTCAACCTGTTCTTCAAATTCAGCAAGGTGGACAACCTCAGAGTGCAGTCCTAATGGTGGGCAACCCAAACCAACCCGTTCCTGCCGATATTACTGCACAAATCACAGCCTCTTTAGCAGGTCGCGGGCTATCTCCGGTCTCTTGTAGTGCTAATCCAGGTGTAACGGTTTTGATTGGGCAGTATATGGCATGTGCTTATCCAACTCCCAGCTATCCGGCAGGACGGTACACGCTTCGGTAGTCTTATGTCAACAGGTTATTGCAGCGATATATTTGCTATTGGGTTCTTAAAGGAACTATGAACATTCGTACTTTATTTTGCCTAGTGTCTCCAGCTTGCATCGCTTTAGCTAGCATAGGGCTGTATTTTGATTTGTTTAATTCTGCTCATGCCCAAATTTATTCGCCGATCACCCCAGTGAACCCATCTCTGCCGCTAGATGGTACGCTTGTGCCGATCGATCCAGCGACTCCACAAACTCCTAAAGCTCCTGATACCAGTTCTACACCGCCTACCAACCTACACTTTGCTTTCACCAACACGCTAGAGTATGGCGATTGCCTAGAGGTAATGCTGCAACTTTACCAAAAGACTCGTGAATTGACACCTCGCGAACATCAAAGCCAATGTTTTACCAACCTTCAGCAGGCTTATCCTAGTGAGAAATTGACGCGGACTGAGGCATTAACTGCGATCGCGACTGCCAATTTCTATGCCACGACCTTGCTCGACCGCGAGCTTTATCCGGTCAAAGGTCAGCGGATGCGGGTGGCTCAACTGTTGGGCTTTATTTACAAAATCGACGAGACTGATCCAATTATTCGGGAGATGGCGTCTCAAGCAGAGCAATAAACTCTGTTCGTAACCAACTGCTCAGGGCGTTCGTTTCTGGATCGTACAAATAGTATCCTTTAACTCAATAGATGTGGTAATAACAGCTTGCGGTTCATTTTGGCTTTGGTATTGTCGGGAGACAGAATTTCAAATACTACTTGAGGCGCAATCCCGTTTTCTTCCCATTGCTTATAAGCATCCCGCTTGCCTTTCGGTCGATCGAACGCCACTAGCACATCCGGAGCCATGGAAATCTCGCGGCTACCCTAGTCGAGGTAGCAAACATCTACGGTGGGCTGTAGCTGGGGACCGTTTTCTTGCTCCGCTGACAATTGGGGAATGCTGTCAAGTTAGCACATTAACCAAGCTTGAGCTCAGTGTCGTCGATCGCTCCTAATTCCCTCAGCGTCTCCTGCTGTGCCTCTGTTAGTCCTGCTAGTCGAGTAATATTCATGCCTTCGTAAGGACGGAGGGGTCTCAGCGTTTGCAAGCAGATTCCAGTTTCAGGATGCCAGAGCTTAATCGTACCGTCTAAACTGCTGCTGATAATTCGGGGAGCGCGATCGACTGCACTATCCGCACTATCAATGAGTTGGAATAAAACGGAAAGGATGCAGCCTGTATGTTCCTGCAAAGTTTGCAGACATTCACCTGTGTTGGCATCCCAGATTTTGATGGTTCGATCGAACCCACCGCTGATCAACTGCTGACCGTTAGGGCTAAAACAAATTGAAGTGACGGCTCCTTGATGCCCAGTTAATGTTTTGAGACAGGCTCCAGTCTGCTGATCCCACAGTTTGATGGTTTGGTCATGGCTACAGCTGGCAAGCTGCTGTCCATCTGCACTCAATGCCACCTGCCAGATGCGATCGCTATGCCCCCGCAGAACCTGTAAACAACTGCCTGTCTCGACGTCCCAGACTCGCACCGTTTGATCAAAACTGCTGCTGACTAAATAGCTGCCATCTGGGCCAAAACAAACGCACAAGACTGGATTAGTATGCTCAGTCAACGTGTTGAGGCATGCTCCAGTTTGTACATCCCAGAATTTAATCGTTCTGTCATAGCTGCCTGTGGCTAGTATATGTCCTTGAGGATGGAAAGCCGCTGTCCATACCCAGTTGCGATGTCCTGTACTTACCCAACAGGGTTCTTGTTGCGAATTCCAAAGCTTAACGGCGTGATCGGCACTAGTGCTGGCTAGAAATTCACCAGAAGGGGCAAAGGCGACTGCCCAAATAATATCGCTGTGAGCGAGTGTGGTCTGAAGCAACCGACCGCTCTGTAAATCCCAAAGTCTAATAGTTTTATCTTCGTGTCCACTGAGTAATGTTTGGCGATTGGGGCTAAGGGCGATTGAAGGAATGATATTGGTATAACCCTGAAATGTTTTGATGCATTGACCTGTATGCAAGTCCCAAATTTTGGCAGCATGGTCATCTCCGCCGCTGGCAAACCGAGTACCATCTGCACTAAAAGCGATCGCCATCAGTTTTTTGCCATGTCCATACAGGGTTCTAATGCATCGCCCTGTGGCAACTTCCCAAACTTTCACCGTTTGATCAAAACTGCTGCTGATCAAATAGCTATTATCAGGGCTAAAATCTATTTGACTGATTCCTTGAGTATGCCCCTCTAAGTTTTGCAAGCATTGGTTGGTTGCCAAATCCCAAATCTGAATCGCTGGATTTAAGCTAGTGCTGGCTAGGTACTGCCCATCTTGACTAAAAGCCAGCATAATCACAGTTAAGTTGCTTGACTTTAAAGTAGCTTCGCAGTTGCCTGTCTGAAGATTCCATAAATTAATCGTTTGATTGGCTGTACTGACTGCCAGGGTCTGGCGATCGGGGCTAAATGCAGTAGTTCTGGCAAGATAGGTGAATCCTTGTAATCTTGCAATCGAAGATTCTGGAGAATCTGCATCCCATAACTGAATTGCTAAATTTTCGTTGTCAAAAATTATCCTACGTTCATCTGGGCTAAACGTCACTGCATTGAGCAAATTTGCTGGGCCTCGTAGCGTTTGTAAACAGTTCCCAATAGTGGTATCCCAGAGCTTCACTACATAATCATCGCTGGCGCTTGCCAAAGTGGTACCATTAGGGCTAAAAACCAATGAAAAGATCCAGCTATGATGACCGCTTAACGTCAAGAGTTTCTGTCCGCTGTGAATTTGCCATACATGAATTTCACCACGGGTATCACTGGCTGCCAGCTTCTGTCCATCTGGACTAAACGCTACTGAAACAATTCCTCCCAGTGTTTCTGCAATCACAGAGTGATGCAGCGAAGCATCTGCAAAATTGGTGCGATGTAATGTGGTATGAGCCAAATAAGCTTGGGCGATCGCCAGCTCAGAAAAATCGCGATCGCTTAAGTCAAACTGTAAAGCGTTGAGTAAATTGATCAGATTACCTGCAGCATAGCCTGTATAAAACAGAGGCTTGCCGCGCAACCCATTTAAGATCTGATCGAGCAGAAATTCTACCGTCACCTTGCCATTCAGCATCGTCAGCAGTTGTTCAGCTAGGGGCTGTAGGATTAAGCGAGCTTGAGTTTCTCGGAGATAATCTTGAGTTTGGGCTTTGAGTAGCGCATGGCTTTTGAAGAGGTTTAAATCCAGCGTTGTAATCTCCTGACAGCACCCCTCAATCAGCTTTTGCGTCATATATTCCATGACGACAGGCTGTTGCGTAAATCCTGTCTGGCTCGGTTCAATGAGCAGGGGCGAGGCCGTCTCAATCAAGCAACGTCCTTGCAGAGATTCCAGCGCTGTAATCAGATCTCGTTGTGCGATCGGCGGCATCCAATTCTGATGTAAAGCTGCAAAGGCGATCGGTTCTCGCTCAATTGCCAGCCAATACATCACCTGTTGTTCCAGTAGAGAAAGGCGATCAACCTGCTGGTCGAGCAGATCCCAAATGTCGCCATAGACCGCAGTCTGCTGTTGCAAAAACTCACTGCTGTTGCCGTTGAAAGTAGAAACAATTGTAGCGGCAGCAATTTTGAGAGCTAAAGGATTGCCGCCGTAAGCCTGAACCAACTGCTGAAGGGACGAGTTAACATCGACTAAGCCTCTGCCTGTCAGGAGTTGTTTGGCTTCAGAGAGCGGTAATCCTTTGAGAGAGAGCGATCGAACTCTGGTGTTGTCTCCCAGGCGAACCGTTAAACTCTTGGGCTGTTCTCGGCTAGTTAAAATCAAGCTGCTTTGATGCCGCCCATCGGCAACTCTGCAAAATAATTCATCGTAATCTGCGTAGCCTTGCCGATATAGCCCGACTCTGGATCCACCTTGCAAGATCGACTCCACATTGTCTAACACCAACAAACAGCGGCGTTGACGCAGCAGATCAATCAATTGAGATAGCTTGCCCTCTAAAAGATCGGATAATGTTGCCGTTTGATGAGAAAGACTCAAGATTAAATCACTCAGCAGCATCTCTAGAGGAGGAGCATTTCGCAAACTGCGCCAGATAAAAGCCTCGAAGCGATCGCTTTGACACTCCGACAATTTCACAGACAAAGCCGTCTTCCCAGATCCCCCCATTCCCAGTACTAAGACTAAGCGGCATTGATCTTGAACAATCCACTGTTCCAGCAGGGATAATTCATCTGTGCGTCCATAAAAAACAGAGCTATCTGGTGCTTGTCCCCAATCTTGATAGGGAGTAGTCTGATCTGAGAACATCGGCTCGGCGCGATCGGGTAATTCTACCGCCGCAATCTCTTTCCAATTCAGCGATAGTCTTAAACAAATTTCTTCAAAAATAGCGCGATCGATGGGTTTTCCATTGAGGAAACTGCTAACGGTCGATAGAGCTAGCTCTAGCTCTTCTGCCAATGCTCTCTGACTCAGCAGCCCGTTCTGTTTAAGCGCTAGCTTGACGGTTCCAATAAAATCCTGACTAACTTTCAGCGATCGCGGCATTTCTGTTGGAGATTTTGGTCAAATTATAAGCTATTACTTCGCCAATATTTGAGAGTACCTAAACTCCGGGGGCTTGATTGCCGAGGTAATAAGTGTAAGCTAGACTGCCGTTCAGGACATTAACTCGTATCGGTTCCGGCATACCTTCGGAACGGAAGTAACTTGGCGAGGCATTGATCCGCTGTTTGGTAAGGAGTTGATGGGGATCAAGAGCGATCGCGTCTTCCAGCGGTATACTCAAGGCGTGTTTAAGCAGGCAGCGGCGGATTTTAAAGCGATCGGTGAGGCTAGCGAGGACTTGTAGATAAAGATCGTAGATCAAGATTCTGTTGCAAAATGGAACGGATGCACCAGATAGATCGCAGAGTAGGAGATTAATGGTTGCTGATTTTTTACCCTCTTCAGTGGCTCAGATTCAAGATGCGGAGGCGATCAACCTGCTACAACAAATTCAGCGCCGCGTTGTTCAGGTGCCATTTCAGCAAGGGACGATGGAAGTCGCCACTGCTTATGCCCATTCCCTGCCGGCTTCACCCTCTAGATTGGGTACCGCTCCGATCCTGCTGATGCATGGCTTCGATAGTTCCCTGTTGGAATTTCGCCGGTTGATGCCGCTCCTGGCAAAGCAACAGGAGACTTGGGCGATCGACCGATGGGGTTCAGGATTCACAGAATATGTTTCTACTGTGGCAGTCAATCCCCAGATCATCCGACACCATCTGCTCAGCACTATCGAAACCTGGGTGCAGCGCCCTGTAGTTTTGGTGGGTGCTTCGTTAGGCGGGGCAGTAGCCATTGACTTTACCCTGCATCATCCAAAGTGGGTGCGATCGCTGATCTTGATCGATAGTGTTGGCTTCTCCGGCAGCTTTCCAGTTGGGCAATTTCTCCCCCATCCTCTGGTTGAACTGGGTGCAGATTGGCTGTATTTTCGCAAACATGCTGCCCTGAGTGCTGCTTCAGTCTTGCCGATGATGAATGGAGCTTTACTGGAGGCACTGCGTTGCTCGTTGTTGCATCAGGAGATGCCGGGCTGGAAGGATGCGATCACCGCTTTTACTCGAAGTGGGGGTTATGCTAATTTGAGTGATTGCCTTCCTCAAATCCCCCATCCCACACTGGTTCTGTGGGGCGAAGCGGATGATGTGTTAGGAACAGCAGATGCCAATCGCTTTGAGCAAGCCCTTCCAGATAGTCAGTTGGTTTGGATTCCGGCAGCAGGTCATGTGCCTCATCTCGACCAACCCCAGGTTGTTGCAGATCACCTGCTATCTTTTGCGCGGCAAGCTGGACGTTGATCCACAGCATTTTTGGCGATCGCAACTGGGATGCTTTGGGTTAAAGCGATCGCCTTCAGCTATGTGTCAGGACTTTTGCGGAGCCAGCTAAAACATTCGCGCTCACCGGACGCAGATAACCTTTGCAACTTAATCGTAATTACTCAGGTTGAAGCATAATCGGTGGTTGGTAACAACAATCAGCAGTTTGCCATTTTCGAGACGCAAAGCGGCGACGTAGACCCAGCGTCCCTAGAGTTGACGGCGCTGGCGTAAGATCTGCTGCTGATGAGGTCGCAGGTGACTAAACACGACCTTAGACTTGAGCGATTTGCGTCCGTTACTCAGCTTGTCACTGTCACGGATACCAATGCGAAACTCAACCGCCGCTTGCTCAAAGAGATACTCAAACCAATCTTTGCCCAAGAACTCCTGGTCTGCCGTCAGGTAGGCGTCCTCAGCGGTGGGAAACACCTCGAAAAATTCCTCCAACAGGTCAACTCGCTCCCCCGTATTGGAGTTGCCCTTCTTGTCTAACCTCCGCCACAACAGCGGAAAAGCAACGCCGTTATGCACCACTGCCAACATCAAAATATTGTGGAGACAGTTGCCAAACTCCCAAGTTGTGCGGTCAACTGACAGACCCAGGGTTGTGGAATTTCCATCAACGCAATGACGAATTGGGCAAGGGTGGCATAACTTAGATCAAACTCCCCAAAGAACCGTTGCAGGGATTTGTAGTTCGAGTCCTGTTTGGCTCGACCAGATGAACCCGCTCGCCAGTTCGGTGAGATTCACCGTTTTGACTCGAAATAGGGCGACGAACTTTACTCTGGCTCCGTGCCAACCCAAGTGGGGCTGCAATGTTTTTTGAATTAGAGTAATTTGATGCATGGGGGTTCATTTTTGAATGTGGTAATTCTCATGAAACCCTTTCCCAAAGCCCTTTCGCAAGCTTTTGTCCTGTGCTGAGAGCTTAGGGTTTAATTTGAATAATTTAATCGACAAAAGTAAGATTCTACATATTCAAGATCATCATACGCCGCTGTATACCGTAGAGTCATTTAGATACAGAGATAAAGTGATCGAGACCAACGGCGAGAACAACACGTATCAGGCAGGTGCTTACCTGGGGGATGGATTGCATGAAGGAGCAATCACCTCTGCATTTCGGGTCGCTCAACTAATTGGATGAATCTGCCTTTCAGATATTAGGGATCTGCGGGAAAATCGTATACCCATGTAGGGGCGTAAGTCCTTGCGCCCCTATCGCTCATGTTTTTGCCAGTGGGGATGTGATTAAATTGCAAATCCCTTACTGTGAGATTTTGTGAGGCTGCTTGTCTCATGGGGGATAAGAATAGCGCTCGATCGAGCAAACTCAGCAATTTCTCAGGTAGTTTTTAATCAAAACTCAGATAGCGCTCACACTTTACTCAGACAAGTGTCCGATTCTAGAGAAGTCAGAGAAAACAAGCCTTTCTCATTTAGAGGTGACTTATGAAACGCTTCATCATCCTGTCTATCGCTACGTTAACCCTCGTAGGCTTCGGTGGCAAAGCCCTTGCAGAAAATGGCGGGTTCTGTAACCACGTCAATGCTACGGTTTGTCCTAGCAAATAGTTTTCCTAACACATAGGAACCTCAAGCAGGCAGGCAATCCGCGATTGCGCCATTGTAAATATCTTCAACAACCTATGCCTAATGGCGGGTTGCTTCGCCGCTAATCTTAGTCAAGATAAAGAAAAGTAAAGCACTCTTCATTCAAAGGAAATTGAACCATGAAACGCTTATCCCTTCTGTTGTTGCCAGTTGTAGCACTAACCCTATTTGGGTTTGGTAGCCAAGCCTTAGCTGAAGATGGTGGATTTTGTAGGCAGAATACTTCTACCCTGTGTTCTAGCAAATAGTTGACTTAATGACGTTGCTGAACCCAAGGATGATTTGATCGCATCCCCAAGCCTTCTCCCTATGGAGAAGGCTTGGGAGAGCTCAATTGTTCATCATTTAGTTCAGCAACGCATACTTAATTAAGTTTATGTTTCGATAACGCGTTGACTTGATCAAGTGAACGGTTGCACAATCGTCTACTCCTGACTTCAATCCCCACTAGAGACTAAATAATTCTAATGGGGATTTTTTACCGTCTGCCTTAGGAGGTGATGGCTATAGCCACAGGTTTTAGGGCAAAGATATTTTGGTGAGCGCGATCGCAAAAAATCTAAGGTTTAATGACTGTGGCTTCCAGTCGATTTAATCCGATCGCAAGGTTCGCCAGCGATCGCGCTAATCTAAGGGTGCTTCTACTAGAGGTTCTTTGGGAACAAATTCATCAATTAAGGTGAGCAGCACAGCAGCAGCTGGTACTGCCAA
>DATNOY010001127.1:0-2030 GCA_036703495.1 Coleofasciculaceae cyanobacterium | reverse complement strand
AGCCAATGCCTTGGCCGGTTCACCCTTGTCGCCGGAACAGGTGATGCAGCTAGCGATCGAAATGGAGGGACATCCCGACAATGTTGTGCCGGCCCTGCTGGGTGGCTGTCGGCTCACCGCCGCTGATCCGGAGCAACGCTGGACCATTTGTGATGTGCCCTGGCATGAAGCGGTGATTCCCGTTGTCGCTATTCCCAATTTTGAGCTGTCTACCGCCGAAGCTCGACGGGTTTTGCCCGCGTATTACAGCCGCACTGATGCCATTTTCAACGTTGCCCATCTAGGACTGCTGTTACGCGGGCTGCAAGCTGGCCAAGCCGATTGGTTGAAAACTGGGCTGCAAGATCGGATTCATCAACCTTATCGCCAACCTTTAATCAAAGGCCATGATGCCGTGCAGGCTGCTGCCCTCAAAGCAGGAGCCTATGGGCTGGTGATTAGTGGATCTGGCCCCACGCTCTTGGCGATCGCTCATCCTGACCAAGCGGTTGCGGTGGAAGCCGCTATGGCAGAAGCCTGGGTGGCTGAAGGCGTCAGCGTGCATACACTGATTTTACGATTAGATACTGAAGGAACCCTGGTTAGACAGCATTAGTCTTATATCAGTAGTCTTAATCAGTACCTCGGCGTCATTAAAAACCAGATTAAAACCCTGTGTCGTCCGCACAGCGGACAGCACAGGGTTTTAAGGTTTTATGTTAATTATGCTATCTCCTTAAGCCTAAGGGATGATTTGATTAACTTCAGTTATGTCCGGAGACAGAATTTAAAGTAAAGATTAATAACAAAATTCTGTGTCAACTGTTACACTGATTTCTGGAAAAAGATATTTGAATTTTGTAGATATCTTTAACACCCTGCCTGCCGAATTGGGAAACGTGCAGCTTGGGATGCTTCCGCTTGAGAAAACGACACACTATAATTCACGCTCTAGGGCTGGCTAATTCTTTAGTCAGCTTTTTATTGTCCCTGAGTTCACCCATTTAGACGAACCAAGCGCATGAGGTAGTTGCCAAGCTTCTGTTGGATGCTGGAAACAGCACTTGGAGGAACGATGATGCATTGGAAAGTTGGGCAACAGATGAGGTGCGATCGCCCAGAACAGGTGTTAACGGGTTGCCTTGTCGCAGCAGTAGAAGCCAATAGCGTTAAGATTATTTGTCCAACGGCCAGTATTGTAGTGGTTGGGCAGCAGTGCCGCCTTGAAGAAATGGGTTGGAAAGCCGAGCAGACCGCACAGACAAGCTATGTCCGGCAGATGCCTACGGGGACGGCAGACTGCAATTAAGATGAACTCATTAAGATAGATTTAAGCCCTCCCGACTAGCGATGACCCCATGCCAACCCTATTGCTGACCTCAGCCCTCAAAGAATGGGCCGTTGCCGTGGATGCCTTAACTGCCGGCAAAACTATTGTTTTACTGCGCAAGGGCGGCATTCGCGAACAGGGAGGAACTTTTGCGATCGCCC
Source organism: Coleofasciculaceae cyanobacterium (assembly GCA_036703495.1). GTDB lineage: Bacteria > Cyanobacteriota > Cyanobacteriia > Elainellales > Elainellaceae > Drouetiella. The sequence continues at coordinate 560 of DATNOY010001127.1, read as the reverse complement.
ATTCCCAGATCTGGCTTTATCCCACCTATGAACACCAAAAGCCTGCTTTGTTGAAGCCGGCTTATGCTAGCCAGGTGCAGCCTGTGGCATCGGGTTGGCATCCTGAAACGGTGGCCATTTCATCCTGGGCTCAGATCACTCACCTGTTTGAAGTGACTGACGCAGCAGAGGTGGATGCCCTGCTCCCCTTTCATATTTGGAATTCAGCATTTGTGGCAGAACGGCTAAAGTGGAAGCCCCGTCTGCCGCTATCGGTGCTGCTGCTGCGGGTTTATGCGTTGCCTCAGCCGCAAAAGATTCCTTTTTGCCCCGCCTATGGCGGCTGTAAATCCTGGATTAATCTTCAGGCTAGCCTCTGCCCGGATGAGGCAAAACCTGTACTCATGGACGCAGAATATGATCAACAGGTGGAGGCGATCGCCGCTTTCCTTTCCAAACAATAAACACCCCATTGGCAACACCAGCCGCCTGCCCTCATGAGCTTTGAACACCGAGCCTACCGGCAATCCTTTTTACCCGAAGAAGTGGTCGTTTTGCGGCAAGTTTGCTTTACCCCCGGA
>DATNOY010001126.1:0-3438 GCA_036703495.1 Coleofasciculaceae cyanobacterium | reverse complement strand
GCTTACCTTCTGGGAAGCAAGCTCTCTCCCTTATCTTGTCCCTCATCTCCTGCTGCCAGCGCGACAGCAGGAGAACCGGATGCAAAGTTCCTCTCCCGTTCTGGGCTACGGTGTACACAAGTTGGTGTACACAAGTTTTGGAATTTCCACCAGCGGTTTGCCCTCATCCCTTAGCCCCCTCTCCCAGCGGCGGGAGAAGCGAACTGCAGCAACCCCTCCAGTTCTCCTTCTCCCCAGTAGGGAGAAGGGGTCAGGGGATGAGGGCAAGTTGTGTGTACACGGTAGCTCGTTCTGAGAGAGGGATGGAGGGTGAGGGCTGCACCAGTGGGATACCCCCTGATCATTCCCAGTCAGCCTAAACTTCTTCACTTGTGAATGGTCAGCGTCACCTGTTTCGTAGTCCATTCGGTACTGGGAGAAGCGGCAACCGTGAGCTTGCGCGTTTTAGGCTGTTCATCGTCGATGGCGGCAAACAGGGCTTCCAAGGGGCTAACGCCCTTGAGCGATCGCGTTCCGCCTTTAGAAACCAACGGTTGATCCAAAGACGGCAGCTCTAGCGGTCGAAAGTTGGCCGCATCGATTGTGGCAAAGACTTTCAGGACATTCTCTACTTCATCGCCATCCCCTTCCAGGGTAGGACGGAGGGGCAATACTTTCTCTCGTCCGGGCTCGAGCGTAATAAACAGCTCGGTGGCCGGAAGAATTTGTTCGATCGCCCAATCAGCCTCCAGGTTGAGTGCTGCCACATTCAGCACCTGGGGAGAATCGTTGCGGATGGATAAAAAGATATACTCATTGGCTTTTACCGTAGGCTTGTTGGGATCGGCAAACGGCTGCAGCTGGGATTTTTTAGGAATCGGATCTCCTCGTTCAAAACTATCGGAGGTGCCCAGCCATTCCACCGCCAGTTTGCCCGCCAAGGGAGAATCAGTATCGGCATTATCCAGTTCTGAAGTGGTTTTATATTTAGCTAGATGGATCAGCCGTTTGACGATGGCTGCGGGTGCATCAGGATCATCTATTTTCAAGGCAGGCTTGATATTTTTGATCAGGATACCGCCACTATCCGAAATCTCATATTCTCCTGCGTTATTCACAGACACAATATAGTCAATCCCGGCACTGTCCTCTGCCAGTTCCACCCACCCCTTATCCGGCAGGGCAGATTTCACAGCGGCTAGGGCCTGCTGCTGGCGCTCGAAAATTTCAGGCAGCAGCTTCTGAGGCGGTAAGGGCGGATGAGCCAGTTCTTCGGGCGTGGCAACCGCTTGTTCATCCAGAAAAACCTGGCGCACTAGATTCAGGGAAGCCGAAATTTGCACGGCTTGATCTCCCTGCTCTACTTGTAGGGCTTTGCCTTCAATCGGTTCTAATTTACAGATAGAATCGGTGGCTCCCCGCTGGATGATAGTGGCGATCGCCACGCGATTTTCTTTTTTGGTAAAGTCTGTGGTGCTGCGGGGATAAATGGCAAATTCGGACCCTTTCCCTATGCCGTTGGCTTGTCCTACCCCCAGGACGGCCTGCATTTCGCCCGCTTCGTTGGGCTCAACTTTCATCACCGGCACTGCATAGATAGTTTCACCCAGCTCACTGCCAAAGATTTTCCGATCGCCCTGCCCCAGCAGCATGGGCGTTTGTTGAGAAAACTGGCTATGAATTTTGGCATTGACGCGATCGTACAAATCTTTGTAGGTCTGTCCTGGATAAGGTTGCTTCAACGTATCCAGCAGCCAATAGGTGAGCGCACCATTTTTTTCTTTGGTTTCGCGGTTAAACGGAAATTCCAAAGCAAATTCATTTTGGCGACAGGCCGCAAACACCACATAATCGGTAGATTCTGGAACACCCCCCGCTTTCAGTCCGCGAGTGCCACCCCCGTTGAGGGCTTGCCAGGTTGCCGCCAACACTTCAGGAGAGGCGATCGGCTGATGAGACGGCTGCAGGGGTTTGTCATCTTCCACCGCCATGCCCCGAATTTCTGCCTCACCTCGCGTGGCTCCCCCCGAATGGCAACAGTCCAGCACTAGGGTGACAAACAGCTTCTTATCCGCCAGTTCCTTTAAAAGTTGGGCCAGCTCCAGATCGCGGAGGTATTGCCCTTCAGAGGTACCAATATCTGTAGGGACGAGTCCCTCATCTATTTCAGTGCTGCCTTTAATGTCCGGATAAACCGTCTTAGCCCGCCCCCCATGTCCAGAATAGTGAATATAAACCTGTGCCCCGGCTGGCGCAATCTCACCTAGTTTTCTAAAACTATCTACCATGTTCTGGCGAGTCGGCAGTTGCGACGGCGGCTCCGGCGGCTGTCCAGAATTATCCGGTGGATTAGAAGCAGTCAGCTTCAAAATTTGGGCTTCTGGCACGTTCCGCATGTCCTTCAGGAATGCTTCGACATGACTAATATCTCGAACGCAACCTCCCAAACTCTTGTAGCAGCTGCCATCTGGCAATCGATTCGGCATGTAGCAATCTACGCCAATCAGCAATGCATATAGGTTGGGGGCTGAGGCAACTGGGTCTGACATATTCACTCCAAATTTACTGCAACGGGTCTGAGGGGATTTAAACCATTTGTTGGCGAGTTTTAGCGCCTACAATGCCATCTGCCACTAAAGCCTTTTTCTTCTGAAACTCCTTAACGGCTTTGTCTGTCCCCGCTCCAAATTCCCCATCCACGGCAATGGCAATCCCCGCTTTCTTAATCGCCTCCTGAAGTTTGACGACATCCGAACCTTCCATTCTGGGCATTGCTAGCCGCAATACTCTGGGCTTTTCATCCCACGGAGCTTTGGGAAATCCTTTAGCAGGCGATCGATTCAGTGCACTTTCAGTCTGCGGCCCAAATCCACCATCTTCGCTGATTTTTTCGTTGGGATTGTTCTTGTTCCACAGTTTTTGAAACGCCAGGATAGATTTACTGCGAATATCAATAGTGCCTCCTCCTTCGTAGTTAAAGTGGGGCGGATCGCCAGGTAGCGGATTCCAACCATAGCGCATCAAAAAAGGCTCCCAACCCCTCGGATCTTCAATATCAATGGCTAATCCGGTCTGGTGATTACTGGTGCCGGGGGGGGCAACAGGATTGGGATTGTTAAAGCGATCGTTGTACAGCAGCATCTGTTGAGCGATCGTGCGATAGGAAGAATTCACCAGCAGCTTGATGCCTCGATCTTGAATCGCTTTTTGCAAGGCTTGTTTTGCCGAAGCCTGCACATAGGGAAAAGCGGCTTCTCCCAAATCCACGTTGAGATCATCAAAACTAACGAATACATCTGGCAACATCAATTGCAGTTGGTATATCAACTGCTGCGACAGCCCATTGACCACAGCTGTTGAGCCAAACGGAGCAGCTTTGAGCAAACCATTAAAACTCGCCCTCACCCCCGATGCATCTCGCTGATTGATGTCCTCACAGGCCTCAACGATCGCAGGTTC
>DATNOY010001125.1:0-5594 GCA_036703495.1 Coleofasciculaceae cyanobacterium | reverse complement strand
GTCGGCAATCCCACGATTCTGGCAACACTAGCCGTCATTGCGGCAATTTTGCCGATGGCGTTTGTCGGCGGATTGATGGGCCCTTACATGCGTCCGATTCCCTTGGGGGCATCAGCAGCGATGATCTTTTCAGCCTTGGTGGCATTCATTGTCGTGCCCTGGACTACCCTGCGGGTCTTCAGTGGCTCCAGTCATGCCGCCCATAGCCATGGGGAAGACGCCTTAAGTCAGCTGTATCGTCGCTTTATGTATCCACTGGTGCATTATCCCCGCCGAGGCACCACGTTTCTGGTGGCAACGGTGCTGGCATTAATCGTGGTGGTGGGAGGATTAGCGGGGTTCCGGTTGGTGATTTTAAAGATGCTGCCTTTTGATAACAAGAGCGAGTTGCAGGTGGTGGTGAATCTGCCGGAAGGTACCACATTGGAGCAAACCGCCAGAGCAACGCGAGAGATGGGACAGTATCTCGCTACCGTGCCAGAAGTAATTCACTATCAAAGTTATGTGGGTACTGCTTCTCCCTACAATTTCAACGGACTGGTGCGGCATTACTTTTTGCGATCGGGTGCCAACGTGGCCGATATTCAGGTGAACTTTTTGCCAAAAGGAGAACGCCAGCGTCAGAGCCACACAATTGCGAAAGCGATTCGTCCTCAGCTAAAAGAAATTGCCGATCGCTACCGTGCCCGGATTCAGGTGGCGGAGATTCCTCCGGGACCTCCAGTGCTGCAAACGCTAGTGACGGAAGTGTATGGGCCCGATTACCAGGGGCAAATTGACCTTGCTACCCAAATTCGCCAGCTGTATCAGTCAACGGCAGGGGTGGTTGATGTGGATTGGTATGTGGAAGCACCGCAGACTGATTATCGCTTAGTCATCGATCGCGAGAAAGCGACCCTGAATGGCATCAGTCCTACCCAAATTTCAGAAGTCTTGCAAATGGCGCTTTCGGGCCAAAATGTTGGGCTACTACATGATGAAAATGCTCGGGAAGATGTGGCAATTAATCTGCGTTTCACTCCGTCGAGCCGCACTAGTCTGGCTGATCTGAAGTCCCTTAACCTGAAGGGAGCCAACGGCAATTTAGTTCCTCTGAGTGCTCTGGTAAAGACAGAAACAGCGATCGCCGATACCAGCATCTATCACAAAAACTTACAGCCGGTTGTCTATATCCTGGGTGATGTTTCAGGCAGGGTAGAGAGCGCCGTTTATGCCATGCTGAATCTGCAGCCAGCGATCGACAAGCTGGTTCCAGCCACGGGGACGGTTCAGACCTATCTGACTGAACAACCCCCCACTACCGAAACCTACGCGATCAAGTGGGATGGTGAATGGCAAGTCACCTATGAAGTCTTCCGCGATCTAGGGATTGCCTTTGCGGTCGTGCTGGTATTGATCTATGCGCTGGTTGTCGGCTGGTTCCAGTCGTTTACTACGCCCCTCGTCATCATGGCAGCCATTCCCTTTTCGCTGATTGGCATTATGCCTGCCCACTGGTTAATGGGATCATTCTTTACGGCAACTTCCATGATTGGCTTCATCGCCGGAGCCGGAATCGTTGTGCGCAACTCCATCATCTTGGTAGACTTTATTGAGCTACGCCTGCAGCAAGGCATGCCTCTGGAAGAAGCCGTGATTGATGCCGGAGCGGTGCGGTTCCGTCCAATGTTACTCACCGCTGCTGCGGTCGTCGTGGGCTCGGCGATTATTCTGGCTGACCCGATCTTCCAGGGATTAGCCATCTCGCTGATGGCCGGTGAAGTCGCCTCTTTATTATTGTCGCGATCGGCAGTTCCAATTCTCTATTACAAACTCTGGCGAAATCGGCAAGGGCGTCAAAAAGATGCCAATGCTGCAGTGAATCAGCCTGTGGTCAAGATCACGAATGATGGGATAACGAGATAGCTCACTCTCCTTCTCCCCTCCTCTCCTCCCCCTCACCCTTTAACCCTAATGGAACCTATCCGCATCTCCTACTTTTCCGACGTTCTCTGTGTTTGGGCATATATTGCTCAGATTCGCCTGGATGAACTGGTAACCCATTTTCAGGACAAGATCTTGATCGACTATCACTTCGTGCCCATCTTTGGTAATGCTCAGGAAAAGTTAGAAACGCGCTGGCGCGACAAGGGCGGCTTGCAAGGCTATAGCGACCATGTGCAAGAGGTGGCGAAAAAATTTGATCACATTACTGTTCATCCTGACATTTGGACTCATGTTACTCCTCCCTCATCTACCTCCTGCCACCTATTTCTCCACGCGATTCAGCTGTTGGAAACGAAAGGTTTAGTGCCAAGCTCAGACCAGACATTTCAGAAAGCGATCTGGGCATTTCGGGAAGCATTTTTTACAAAACTGGCAAACGTCTCGGATCGCCAGGTGCAATTGGCTATTGCGGCAGAGCTAGGACTGCCGATCGCCGCTATCCAGGAGCAGATCAATAGCGGTGAGGCGTATGCTCAACTCTCCAAGGATTTTGATTTAGTGAAGGAGCATACGGTATCCGTCAGCCCTACCTTAATTTTTAATCAAGGACGACAGCGGCTCAACGGCAATGTGGGATATCGAGTCATTGAAGCTAATATTCGAGAGTTGCTGCATAATCCCCCTGACGAACAGTCTTGGTGTTAAGCGCACCAGATTGCCTAAGGAGACAAAAAAATGCAATGGCCTACTTGCCTACGCTCGAAGCACTTCAAGTGGGGATAATGTGTGCATTGCCCGAGGGCGATGGCTATGAGGTGACGTTTGAGGATTACCAGATTCATCAAGAACCTGTGGGTTAAAGCCTCTACGATTGGGAAAACAGGATGCTGACTGACGATCAGAAGGAAGCGCTGTTGAGGCAAAAAATTGACCTAATTAATGGTCAAATTCAAAAATTAGAGCAATTTTCAGCTGAGTCAAGTATAGATTAATTTTTGAAAGCCTCGCGGAGCGAGGCTTTCAAAAATTCAGAGTTCAGTTTTACAGCGCTTTGCGCTTGATTAGGTGTGGGTTATTGTCTAGAAGCCGCGCGGAGCGCGGCTTCTAGAAAATAACTGTGGCTGACGCAATTGAAAATTGCTGTAATTAATTCGTGATCCTCAGAAACCCCAAGAGGGGGTTTGGGGACTTTGTCTCTACGAAGGGGGCACTGCCCCCTCCACCCGTGCTTACAACTCATTTGGGACTGCTATATTACATTGACAGCAACTGCTGACCTAATGCTTTGGCACTATCCACCGGACGGTTGAAGTCGAAAGACATCGATAAACTGGTTGACGTGCCTTGATAGGTGAGGCTAACTGCCATCGTTACCTGTTTACCAGCAGCAGTATTCAGGTCTGCCTGGAAGCTGGCAGCATTCACCAGTAGTAGGGCATCTAAGCCATGCTGAGCAATGAAATCACTAGCCACACCAACGGCACCCAAACCCCGTTTGATGCCTTCCAGGGTTTGCTTGTAGCCTTCTAGGATGCCGATCGCCGTCCCACGACTGATAATTAAGCTAGACACCCGAGGGTCGAGATCAATTGGCGTATGAATAGCCCGTGTGACTACATCGTCTAGAAAGGCTTGGGCAGCCTCTAGCGCCAGTTTTTCTGTGCCGAATTGGGTATACAAGCCTGTAATTTCCCCCTGCAACACCCCAGCTTTGGTAATGGATACTGGATTAGGCACGCAGATTGTTTTCTTTAGCCTCCCCACTCCCACAGTTTTGCAGATTTGATCTTTGGCCAAACGATCGCGCTCCGCTTCTTTTTGGTGAATTGTGTTGAGCAAATTATCGACCTTCGTTTGTTCGTTGTCCACCGCTTGGCGAGCATTGTCGATCGCCTGGTTGGCTTCAGCCCGTTCATTGCTGACAATTGCCCGTTGCTGGTCAATTTGCTGATTCAAAGAATTGACCTTTGCCTGTGCGTCATCAACTTGGTTTTGCTGAGCACTGATCTGAGCTTGCGCAGCATTTACCGCTGCTTGGATCTCCTTGGTGGCTTCCGTCTTGAGGAATTGGCACAGATCATTTTGCAGGGTGGCCGCAACTCGGAAGTTAGCGGTGGTGTTGAGCTGAGTTCCCGATGCCGTGAGCGAGCATCTGAATTGGTTAAACAGCGTGCCCGTAGTGGTGAACTCGAAACCGCTATTGCCTACAGTGATTTGCGTTTCACTCTGGATGCCGAGCAACTGCACCGCTCCAGAGAGCGACAGTGTAGGCACTTGATTTGGGCGAATTTGCAAGGCAACACTGGGTTTGGGTCTGCCGCCTGTGCCAGTCAACTTAAACACACCCAAATCGATCGGATTCAGATCACCCTGCAGGTTTGCACCTTGGTCACGGTCAATGGACAGCATCACAGAACCGCCTAAGCCATACAGGTCGAGGGTGCCCTGGCACTGGAAGCGGCGATCGCTAATTTGCACATCCCCCTGGAAGATGCGTTGGGTCAGGAAGGTGATGTAGCTCTGTCCGGATAGTTGGAATGCCGGATCGCTAGCCGCAGGGCGGGAGCCTGCCTGTCCTGGAACGATCACCTGCCCACTCATGCCTAGCTCCATCACATCACTGACTTTTCCTAGCATGCGGAAGCCCGTATTGAAGCCCAGGGATGGGGATGCCGCTAACCCAAACGTAGTCTCGAAGCTGGCTAGATTGCTAATGGCGCAGGTGCCCCTTAAGAAGGTGACTAAGCCTGGCTCGGTGCCCACTCCTGGCGTTGTTGGCGGCAGCACCGAGAGCAGTCCAGAGGCTTGAGCATCGCTGGTCAAGCCCAGCCGTTGATAAGCCTGAGCTTTGAGCTGGGGTTGGGTGGCAATTTGGCGAAATTCGTCGGGGGTGGTGACGAACCAGCCTAAGCTGCCCGAAAAGGGACCAAAGGCAATTTCCGTGCTGTTGACCCGTTGCTCGATCGGCATAGCCTGAATCAGTTGATTCACCGACAGAGTTTTCATGCCGTTGAGCAGTTGCGCCAGACTGCGGTAAGCATTAATTTCAGGACCAGATTGGCGATCGCCCAGCAGTGCGGTAGAGGGCGCGAGATAGGGGGGCAGTTGCAAGAAGTTCTTTTTGAGGGAGAACTTCAGGTTCATGTTTTCGGGCGCGGCGTTGGGGTCGAGCAGGTAGTTGCGATCGCTGAAGAACTGCTTGAAGCTAGAGAGCAATTTACCTGCCTCCACCAGATTCAGTGTCGGCATGGGGAATTGAGCATGGGCCGCCAATTCCACTCCTTCTAGTCCCAAATATTCGATGCCTACTTCGTTGTAAAACAGCGGAATGGGGATAGGAATGATCGTTTGATAGACAATCACCAGGAACAGGTCATCCAATATCAGCCGTCGATGCAGCGTTTGAGTAGAAGGCAGCAGTTTTGTGGATGCATCGGGCAGAGCAACAGAGGTAGCCAGCGTCACCAAATCAAACTGATCGAGGGTGGCATCGACTTGCATCAGGAATAAGCTACCGCCTGCCAGTTCGCCAAAAGACAGCCGCCGCAGCTCGATGCCATTCAGCACGGGCACAATGCCTAACAGTCCAGGGAGAAGTAGCTTGATAGGTGGATCACCCTCTTTGACTCTGGCATCAAATCGAACAGTGCCTTCAGGCGTCACAGCCA
>DATNOY010001124.1:0-2754 GCA_036703495.1 Coleofasciculaceae cyanobacterium | reverse complement strand
AAAGCGGCACAAGATCCTCAATACAAAGCTCGCCTTTTTGAAAATCCTAAGGCGGTCTTAAATGCTGAGGGAATTGCTATTTCAGAGTCCATGAATTTGACGGTGCTGGAGAATAGCGATCGGCAAATTTATATTGTCCTTCCTCATCTTCATTCGTGAGTTACTAGAGCAGTCCTAAATCAGTTGTAAAAAAAACCACAAAGGGTTAGGGACTTTGTTCCTAAGGAGGGGGCAGTACCCCTTCCCCCCCTTTTCATAAATCATTTAGGATTGCTATATATTGCTACTATCTTAACTTAGTCGCACCTAATTTGAGACCGTATTTTAGCTATCTAGATCATTCAATCGCTCTAATCTAACAGCTTAATCCTTAGCTTTAATAGTGTTGTTGATCAGCTTTTAATCTATCCCAAGTTCTTGGGATAGATTTTTGTTTTCATCAATTTAGATGCCATTAATTAACTCATAAACCAATATATGAATCCGTTATATTAGTCGATTGAATCTTGTGCTTATTGCTACAAATTTAAACATGAATTATTCCTAAAATCTTCGCAAGCTAGTGCACGTTATAGAGGTTCCATGGATAGAAATCCAAGCGCGGCTACTCGGCTAGAGAAGTCAAAACGGCATTACAACTCCTGGGTTGTTAATGAAACTTTAGAAGATTATTCTTTACGTTACGCCCCTAAATCATTTCGGACTTGGTCAGAATTTACGGTTGCTAATGCTGCTTTGGGCGGTATTTCATACCTGGCAGATTTTGCGATCGGTGGTTCGATCGCCATTAGCTCAGGATTTACAAATTCCTTCTGGGCGATTCTGATTTCTGCTGTGATTATTTTTGTCACGGGAGCACCGATTTCCTATTACGCCGCCAAGTACAACATTGATATGGATCTGTTGACCCGCGGCGCAGGGTTTGGCTATATCGGCTCCACGTTAACGTCGGTCATTTATGCTTCCTTCTGCTTCATTTTCTTTGCGCTAGAAGGAGCCATCATGGCTCAAGGGATTGAGCTATATTTTGGCTTGCCCTTGTGGATTGGTTATTTCCTTTGCACCGTTGCCATCTTCCCATTGGTGGTGTTCGGTATGACCCTACTGGCTAAGATGCAGGTCTGGACGCAGCCGATTTGGCTGTTGGGCATGTTTGCGCCTTGGTTTGCGGTGCTGATAAAAGACCCAGAAGCTTTCTCCGCCTGGACTAACTTTGCTGGAAATTCTCCCAGCGGTAGCGGGTTCAATCTGTTGCTTTGCGCGTCCGGCGCAGGGGTTGCCCTCTCTCTGATTGCTCAGATTGGCGAACAGGTAGACTACCTGCGGTTCATGCCCGATAAAACGGAGCAGAATAACAGCAAGTGGTGGTGGGCAGTGATGGCAGCGGGTCCCGGTTGGGTAATCCTGGGTGCCTGGAAACAGTGGGCAGGGGCGTTCTTTACGGCGGTTGCGGTTAAGAACGGCGTAGAAATGGCCAAGGCAAATGAGCCAATTCAGATGTATGTTGAGGGATTCAAGACCCTCTTCTCTAATCCCGCTGTGTATCTGGCGCTGGCAACCTTTTTTGTCATCCTGTCTCAGGTCAAGATCAACGTTACCAATGCCTATTCGGGTTCCCTGTCCTGGTCTAACTTCTTTTCACGGCTCACCCATGCTCACCCAGGTCGTGTGGTTTGGTTAGTGTTCCACCTGATCATTGCGCTGACGTTGCAAGAGTTGGGCGTATTTAATGTCTTGCTGTGGGTGTTGGGCTTCTACTCCAACGTGGCGATCGCTTGGGTCGGGGCACTAGTGGCCGATTTGATCATCAACAAGCCATTGGGGCTGAGTCCTTCTTATATCGAGTTCAAGCGGGCCCATCTTTACAACTTCAACCCGGTTGGCTTTGGCTCCATGTTAATCGCGTCAGTGATCTCCGTGATTGCATTCTTTGGAGTTATGGGTCCGGTGGCTCAGGCATTCTCCACTTTCATCGCCTTAGGTTTAGCCTTTGTGTTGTCGCCGTTGATTGCTTACATCACCAAAGGCAAGTACTACATTGCACGAGAAGATGTGGCATTCCGGGGCAATCCACTGGCGCAGGATCTGACGACCTGTGTCATGTGCGAGTATGAGTACGAGAAAGAGGATATGGCCTATTGCCCAGTCTACGAAGGGTCGATCTGCTCCCTGTGTTGCAGTCTAGATGCAAATTGCCACGATGCTTGCAAGGTGGAGCCTGCGTAGCTGGTGCATTGAAATTTAGGTTCGAGAATTGATTGGTGAGGAGTATTTATGCCTAAGACGCTTTTCAAGGTTGACTTAACTAAGTCGATGGATCAGCAGGACATGCCCGGTCATAACCGCTGGCATCCCGATATCCCAGCAATTGTCTCCGTGAATCCGGGTGAAGTGTTCCGGATTGAGTGCAAAGACTGGACAGATGGACAGATCAAGAACAACGATGATCCTAGCGATATTGAGAATGTAGATTTATCAGTGGTTCATGTCCTCAGTGGCCCCATTTGGGTGAATGGGGCAGAACCAGGAGATATCTTGGTGGTCGATCTGGTTGATATTGGGGCTCTTCAAGGCGATGAATGGGGCTTTACAGGCATCTTCGCTAAAGAGAATGGCGGCGGATTTTTGACCGATCATTATCCTAAAGCTGCCAAAGCCATCTGGGATTTTCAGGGAATTTATACCTCTTCTCGGCATATTCCGGGCGTGCGCTTTGCGGGCATCACCCATCCTGGCTTGATTGGCTGTGCCCCC
>DATNOY010001123.1:0-2641 GCA_036703495.1 Coleofasciculaceae cyanobacterium | reverse complement strand
GGCGACGCCATAAAACACCAGGGAAGCGATCGCAGTTAGCAGCAAGGCCACACCCAAACCAATCAGCGCTCCCTGCCGGGCTCCCGCATGGGCAACCGTTGGATGTCGGCGTTTCAGGATATTGACCAGCTGCAAGGCTCCACCGATGGAAGGTTTGATTTTACGGGGGGTAGAGCTGGGCTGGGCGTTAGGCGGCTGGGGGTGACCAGATGAGGAATGGCTGGCGTCTAGTCCCACATCGGGCGAAATTTTGCCCAATATTTCCAGCAGGGTGTACATCAGCGGTTTCAAAGACGGTGAAGGCTGAAACAAATTGAATAAAAACCCTGGCTCTGCTAACTTCTGGCTCAGTTCATAGAATCGTTCAAAGCCGCCAGTTTCCCGGCCAAATTCTGCGGCTGCCATCACAGCCGCGGCAATTGCCCCTGCCGAGGTGCCGCCGACATTGCGAAATCGGTATCCACCCTCGCTTGCCAACTTGAGAACAATTCGGGGATACACAATACCACTAGTAATGCCTCCCTTCATCACCAGATCGCATTCTCTGTGGGGATGAGAAAAGTTCATTGGGTTGATCTCCATACTGAGCTGCTCCTGGTAGCATTTTTGCGAAATAGCGTTTTTGTGAAATACGGATTTTTGTGAAATACAGCGGTTGTCGGATCGATTACGGAGGAATTGGGGAACTTGTAAGCAGGGAGATTAGGATTAATTCTCAGACGGTCATTCGGCACTGGCTCAGCCGTAATTGATCGACTGGGATCAGCATGGCACTGTCTTGCGCAAGCGGTGTTGATTTTAAGATTAATTGCAATGACGCCACATGTCTTTACGTTTTAGCATTCAATGAGCCTAACGAACCCAGCGCAAACCGCTGATAGCGCCCGCTTAAAACCAGATTATATTTTGAAAGCCTCGTAGAGCGAGGCTTTCAAAATATAATCTGGACTTCACTCCATTGAAAATCGCTATCGCTACTTAATCGCTACTTAGTTTTATTAAATTCAGCGTTTTATTAAATTCAGCGACCTTTGTATCACCTGTATCACCAGAGGCGCGTGTTCTGTCAAGAATTTTTCTTTAAATATCGGGTGCTCAACCCTTAAAAAATGACAGACTACTAGCGGAAGAATTAAGGGTAAAGTGCGAGCAATTGCGCTGCATTACCAAAATTAATCAGGTGAATAGGACTGAGAGAAGAAATTATGTGTTAAAGAAGTGTGAGATACAGTGAGGAGATTAAGTCTTACCCTTTCTTTTAGAGGCGGAACATCCTCCGTGGGATGGATACTGTGCAAGAGCGATCGCCAAACTCAAAACCAAAATTGGTGTGCCCAATCACCATTGAGCTGGGAATTGTTGAATTAGCGCTTCTGATCCGCAGCGTTTTGCGCCTATCGCCCCTGCTAGGGGCCAGTCCAATCTAAAGAAGAACTTATTTATAAGGGATGGTTATGAACGACACGAATTCTTCGCAACAGCCCCAACCTTCAGCAGCTACCTATCAATACAACTACAACTACATTGAATCTGTGGCGATGGTAGATCAGCTGCCCCCAGGTGAAAATTTTTCCCAGCCGTGGTTGATCCTAGCCGGACAGCAAGCCATTAAGTTGGCAATCAATACGCTAATTGTTAATCAAGGCGATCGCGGTAAGGCAGGCATTGAAGATGATGTCCGAGCATTTCTCAGCCGCATCCTACTCCAAACGCTTCAAGAAACCGGCAAGTCGTTTAAATCTAATCTGGTGTATGCCTTGGTTGGCTTGTTGCCGCCTCTGCTTTTAAACAATCCGTCCAGTAAAACGGCTGTTACCGTTTCTAGAACTGTAGAAGCTGTATCGCGATCGGCCAGTTCATCTGCTGAGGCAGACGTTACCGTTTCCACAACTGTGGAGGCATCTCTGCAGTCTCCCGCTTTAGCGGCATCGCTGAGCGATCTAGAAAGTGCAAAAAGTATTGAAGCTGCTTTGCAACAGCTATTAGAAAGCCCATCCTCCGACGATTTGGCCACGGCTAGAGGCGGTGAACCCGCTTTACAATATGCCGCTCCCCCCTTAGCTGCTCCCCTTCCGGCTGAAACAGAAATAGCAGTTTCTAGAGGGCTGGAACAGGCTTTACAAAAACCGTTACCGGGTATGCCGTCCAATGAAGCGGAAGTGGAGAAATTTGTCGCCTCTAACCTGATTAAAGTTTTGGGAGAAGACTTCCTCAAGTGCTTTGCCAACAACCTGCTGAATGGGATGAAAGACAAAGCGCCTACGGGGCGACCCAGCAGCCTAGAGGACTATCGTCAGCTATTTGCCTACATTGATTTACCTAAAAGTGCTGCCCTAGTTCGAGACGATGAGTTTTTTGCCTCTATGCGGGTGGCCGGACCCAACCCCGTGATGATTGAACGGATGACCGCTGCCGATCCTCGCTTTCCGGTGACAGAGTCTCACTACAAGGCGGTAATGGGCAATGAAGACTCCCTGGAAACTGCCTTACAACAGGGGCGGGTTTACCTGGCAGACTATGCCGTTTTAGATGGCGCTTTGAACGGCACCTATGGCACTCAGCCGCAAACCCAGAAATATGCCTATGCCCCGTTGGCAATGTTTGCCGTGCCAGCGGCTACGGCTGCCCAACGGCGGCTGCG
>DATNOY010001122.1:0-13498 GCA_036703495.1 Coleofasciculaceae cyanobacterium | reverse complement strand
GCTCCTTCAAACGAGCGCGAAAAGCATTCCGCCCAGACAGCTTACCCAAGACAATCTGATTATCCGTCAGCCCAATCGACTGAGCATCCATAATTTCATAGGTCAGCTTATGCTTCAGCACCCCATCTTGATGGATCCCCGACTCGTGGGCAAACGCATTCGCCCCAACAATCGCTTTATTCGGCTGCACCAGCATCCCCGTCAAATTAGAAACCAAACGAGAAGTTTTATAGATTTGGCGCGTATCAATTTGGGTTAAGGGCGCTTCAGACTCAACCGGGCGACCCAAAAAGGGATTGAAGTATTGCCGCCGCACATGCAGCGCCATAACCAACTCTTCCAGGGCCGCATTGCCCGCCCGTTCGCCAATCCCGTTGATCGTGCATTCCAACTGCCGAGCCCCGTTTTTAACCGCCTCCAGGAAATTGGCAACGGCTAAGCCCAAATCATTGTGGCCATGCACCGAAATCACAGCCTGGTCAATATTTGGCACATTTTCTTTAATCCCGCGAATGATCGCCCCAAACTCGGCCGGTGTAGTGTAGCCGACAGTATCGGGAATGTTGATGGTCGTGGCTCCAGCCGCGATCGCCTTTTCCAACACCTGATACAAAAATTCTGGGTCAGAGCGGCCCGCATCTTCGGGCGAAAATTCCACATCATTGACAAACGACTTGGCATAAGCCACCATCTCAGGCGCAATTTCTAGCACCTCTTGACGAGATTTTTTTAGCTTATATTCCAGGTGAATATCAGAAGTGGCAATAAAGGTATGAATCCGGGGTTTAGCCGCCGGAGCCAGCGCCTTGGCTGCCGCTTCAATGTCTTGACGGGTAGCGCGGGCCAGCCCACAAATTGTTGGGCCCGTCTCTGTCCCAACCTGCTGGGCAATTTTGCTGACTGCCTCAAAGTCCCCAGGGCTAGCAAAGGGGAACCCCGCTTCAATGATGTCTACCCCTAACCGCGCCAGTTGACGGGCGATCGTCAGTTTCTCATCCACATTCAGGGTAGCTCCAGGCGACTGCTCGCCGTCGCGCAAGGTCGTGTCGAAAATGATGATGCGTTCAGACTGGGGTTGAGTACTCATAGTTGAAATGGGGTGAAGTCAGTTCGGCAACCTGTAGCAATAACAAACTGTAGCAATAATAGCTATTCTGCAATATATCGCTATTCTAAAGGGCAGACCGGCGATCGCTCCTGATATATCAGCTTTCTGTGACAGCGCTAGTTGAGCAATGCCCTAACGACCCGCTGCCGATACATAACTTCACCTTTCCCGTAAACCTCGTAAGATCAAAAGGTGATCTGATATGGGCTAAGGCATGAAGCGGATTGTTTTGATCGCCGGATTCGAATCGTTTAATGCGGATCTGTATCGACAGGCCGCAAAATTGGCAACCGATCGCTGCCCCGAGCTAGAGATTTGCGTCTTCAGCGATCGCGATCTGGCAGCGCATCCCGAAGCGATCGAGGCGGCGCTGCAAACGGCACAGGTGTTTTTTGGCAGCCTGCTGTTTGACTACGATCAAGTGCTATGGCTGCGGCAGCGCGTGCAGCAGATTCCCACCCGGCTGGTGTTTGAGTCGGCTTTGGAGCTGATGAGCCTGACTCAGTTAGGCAAGTTTGCCATTGGCGACCAGCCCAAAGGCATGCCCAAACCCGTACAGTTCATCCTCAGCAAGTTTGGCAACAGCCGCGAAGAAGATAAGCTGGCAGGCTACCTCAGCTTCCTGAAGGTCGGGCCGAAGCTGCTGAAGTACATTCCGATCGGCAAAGTTCAGGATCTGCGCAACTGGCTGATCATTTATGGCTACTGGAACGCGGGCGGGACAGAGAATGTTGCCTCCATGCTGTGGTTTCTGGCCGAGAAATATTTGGGCTTGGCGATCGGGGAGATTGCTCCGCCCCTGGAAACGCCCAACATGGGCTTGCTGCATCCCGATGCGGCTGAGTACTTTGCCACCCCTCGGCAGTATTTAGCCTGGTATGGTCAACGCTATCCGGTTCAGGATCGAGCCGTTGTGGGCATTCTGCTGTATCGCAAGCATGTGATTACCAAACAGCCCTACATTCCGCAGCTGATTCGTACCTTTGAGCAGGCTGGACTGATCCCCCTGCCCATTTTTATCAATGGCGTAGAAGGGCATGTGGCCGTGCGCGATTGGCTGACCACTGCCCACGAGCAGATGCAGCGGCAGCAGGGCATTGTAGAAACCCCGTCTCTGGCTCAAGATGCAGTTCAGGTAGATGCGATCGTTTCCACGATTGGCTTTCCTTTAGTAGGTGGGCCGGCTGGCTCCATGGAAGCTGGTAGACAAATTGAAGTGGCCAAACGCATTCTGACGGCTAAGAATGTGCCTTATTTTGTGGCGGCTCCGCTGCTAATTCAGGATATTCATTCCTGGACAAGGCAGGGAATTGGCGGATTGCAAAGCGTGGTGCTGTATGCCTTACCGGAGCTGGATGGGGCGATCGACACAGTGCCTCTAGGCGGACTGGTGGGAGACACAATTTATCTAGTGCCAGAACGGGTGCAGCGATTGATCCACCGGGTACAAAACTGGGTTGCCCTACGCCACAAAGCGAACGCCGAGAAAAAACTGGCGATCGTCCTCTATGGTTTTCCGCCAGGCTATGGTGCCACCGGGACAGCCGCCTTGCTAAATGTGCCCAAGTCTTTACTCAACCTGCTGCAAGCTTTGAAAGAGCAAGGATATGCGATCGGTGATCTGCCAGATGATGGCGAGACGCTCATTCGCTGGGTCAAAGCTGCCGACGAGCAAACCGAGCCTGCTGGTTCGACGTTATCTGGAATGGCGTCGTCTGGGACCACAGTGAACGTGCGCACCTTAGAGCACTGGTTGGGCTACTTACTGACGGCTCGGATTGAGAAACAATGGAAATCGTTGACGGGCACCGGCATTAAAACCATGGGTGAAGATTTCCAGTTGGGGGGAATTCAGCTGGGCAACGTCTGGATTGGCGTGCAGCCGCCGCTGGGTTTAGCTGGCGATCCGATGCGGCTGATGTTTGAACGGGATCTGACGCCGCACCCGCAGTATGCTGCCTTCTACAAGTGGCTGCAACACGACTTCCAAGCCGATGCCGTCATTCACTTTGGCATGCATGGCACAGTGGAGTGGTTGCCCGGTTCGCCCTTGGGCAATACCGGCTATTCCTGGTCAGATATTCTCTTGGGCAATTTGCCAAACCTCTATTTGTATGCGGCAAACAATCCTTCAGAATCTATCCTGGCGAAGCGGCGCGGCTATGGCACGCTCATTTCTTACAATGTACCGCCCTATGGTCGCGCCGGACTCTATAAAGAATTGGTCGCTTTACGCGATTTGATTGCCGAATATCGCGAAGACCCTACCAAAAACTATGTTTTAAAAGAAGCAATCTGCAAGAAAATTTTGGATGCGGGACTGGAAACCGACTGTCCTTTTGCAGAAGCCAAACGATTGGGAATTGAATTCACGCCAGAGAATATGCGCCTGTTTAGTGCGCATGTGTTTGATGAGTATCTAATTCAGCTGTATGAGTATCTCCAGGTGCTCGAAAATCGGCTGTTTTCTTCGGGCTTACATGTTCTGGGTGAACCGCCCACTGCCGAGGAATTGCAGGGATATCTAGAAGCTTACTTTGGAGAGGAATTGAGTGGAGAATCGATCGCAGCCGTAGTCACGGCCGATTCTGCCCGCAATCGCGCTGACGGTGCCCCATCCCCTACAGCCATTGATCCTGCTAGCGCCACAGCCATCCAAATTCGCGACCTCCTGGCACAAACCACCGATGAACTCACCAATCTTCTGCGCGGACTGAATGGAGAATTTATTCCACCTGCTCCCGGGGGCGATCTGCTGCGGGATGGGGTGGGTGTGTTGCCCACAGGACGCAATATTCACGCCCTTGATCCCTATCGGATGCCCTCTCCGGCGGCTTACGAACGGGGACGAGCGATCGCCCAAAAAATTATTGCTCAAAATCTGCAAGATACTGGCAAATATCCGGAAACCGTAGCCGTGATGCTCTGGGGCTTGGATGCGATTAAAACTAAAGGCGAATCCCTCGGCATTTTGCTGGAACTTGTGGGCGCAGAACCGGTGAAGGAAGGCACAGGTCGGATTGTCCGCTATGAGTTGCAGCCCTTGTCTGAACTAGATCATCCTCGGATTGATATTCTAGGAAATCTCTCCGGCATCTTTCGCGATAGTTTTGTCAATATTATTGAGCTATTGGATGATCTGTTCCAGCGCGCTGCCGCTGCCGATGAACCTGAAGAGCAAAACTTTATTCGCAAACATGCGATCGCTCTCCAGGCGCAGGGTATTGAAAATGCGACCGCCCGCCTTTTCTCCAATCCAGCGGGCGATTTTGGCTCTCTGGTCAACGATCGCGTCACCGACTCGAATTGGGAATCGGGCGATGAGCTAGGACAAACCTGGAAAGGACGCAATACCTTCAGCTATGGTCGTCAGGACAAGGGGCAAGCCCGCCCCGAAATTTTGCAAACGCTGCTGCAATCCACCGATCGCATCGTCCAGCAAATTGACTCTGTGGAATATGGCTTAACCGATATTCAGGAATACTATGCCAACACGGGTGGCTTGAAGAAAGCGGCAGAGATGCAGCAGGGCAAAAAAGTGACAGCTAGCTTTGTCGAAAGTTTCTCCAACGACACCACCCCGCGTCAGCTAGAAGATTTGCTACGGATGGAATACCGCACGAAGCTTTTGAATCCTAAGTGGGCCGAAGCGATGGCGAATCAAGGCTCCGGCGGAGCTTACGAAATCTCTCAGCGGATGACAGCCTTGATGGGTTGGGCCGGCACAGCCGATTTTAGGGAAAACTGGGTCTACGACCAGGCTGCCGATACCTATGCCCTGGATGCAGACATGGCCCAAAAGCTCCAGGCTGCCAATCCTGAAGCCTTCCGTAACATTGTGGGCAGAATGCTAGAGGCGCAAGGGCGAGGCTTCTGGCATCCCGATTCGGAGAAGCTGAAACAGCTGCGAGCACTCTATGATATGACAGACGAAACCCTGGAAGGGGTGACGTAGGCAGCTAAACCTGGCAGGCTGCGGCTTCCAGGAGGCTGAGGGCCACGGCCTCCGCAACTTTAATCCCGTCTACCCCTGCAGAGAGGATGCCCCCAGCGTATCCGGCTCCTTCGCCGGCCGGGTAAAGCCCTCGGGTATTGAGGCTCTGGTAATCCTGTCCGCGCTTGATGCAGATGGGGGACGATGTGCGGGTTTCCACCCCGGTAAGGACAGCATCGGACATGGCGAACCCTTTGATCTTTTTGTCGAATGCCGGGATGGCTTCGCGGATGGCAGCGATCGCATAGTCCGGCAGGCTAGAACTCAAATCACATAAATGCACCCCCGGCCGATAGGAAGGCTTGACGCTGCCCAGTTGGGTGGAAGCCCGCTGCGCCAGAAAATCTCCCACCAATTGTCCTGGGGCTTCGTAGGTTCTGCCGCCTAGCTCAAAGGCCCGCTCCTCCAGGCGACGTTGAAGCTCCATCCCAGCTAAGGGGCTACCGGGATAATCCTCTGGCGTGATGCCCACCACAATGCCGCTATTGGCATTCTTGCCGCTGCGCTCGTACTGGCTCATGCCATTGGTCACCACTCGCCCCAGCTCGGAGGTGGCCGCAACGACTTGCCCCCCCGGACACATGCAGAAACTATAAACCGATCGCCCATTGGAGCAGTGATGCACCAGCTGATAATCGGCCGCTCCCAGCATTGGATGGCCCGCTTGCGTTCCCAAGCGGCACTGGTCGATCAGCGATTGGGGATGCTCGACCCGGAAGCCAATGGAAAAAGGCTTAGGCTCTATGTAAACGCCCTGCTGATGCAGCATCTCGAAGGTATCGCGGGCGCTATGCCCCACCGCTAGAACCACATGATCACTGCGGATAAACTCTCCATTGTCCAGAGTCACGCCCCGGACTTGATGATTCTCAATATTGAGGGTGGCTACCCGGCTTTGAAAGCGAATTTCCCCGCCCAAGGACTCAATCCTGTGGCGCATGTTCTCCACAATTTTGACTAGCCGATAGGTGCCGATATGGGGCTTGTTGACGTAGAGAATTTCGGGCGCGGCTCCCGCATTCACCAGCTCCGTTAAAACTTTGCGCCCATAATGATCGGTATCTTTAATGCGGCTATAGAGCTTGCCATCGGAAAAAGTGCCTGCCCCGCCTTCTCCAAATTGGGCGTTAGACTCTGGATTAAATTTGCGCTTACTCCAAAAGCCGAAGGTATCGACGGAGCGCTGATGTACTGCTTTGCCACGCTCCAAAATCAGCGGACAAAACCCCATCTGTGCCAGGAGCAACCCGGCAAACATGCCGCAAGGGCCGTTGCCAATAATAATCGGGCGCTGCTGGGCTGAAAAACCAGGCGGCGCTTCAGCCACCGGGTGATAACTAGTATCGGGGGTAGGCACGACATGCGGATCTTTCCTGAATCGCTGCAGCAGCTGTTCCTGCTTGGGCGTTTCAATGTCCACAATATAGACCAGGGAAATGGCATCCCGCTTCCGGGCGTCGTAGCTCCGTTTGAAGATGGAGTAGCGGAGCAAATCGGCTGGTGCAATCCGCAGTTTTTTGAGAAGGGCAGATTGCAGGTCTGCTTCGGTGTGATCGAGCGGCAGTTTGATTTCAGTGAGGCGCAGCATGGGCAATTTCCTGGCGGGGCTAGACAAAATGGATGGCCTCCCCGCTGCCATTTTGCCACATTTGTCATTCTGACAGCGCGAGGCTAACAGCGTGAGCAGGCTAGAATGCCTACAAAAAAAGGAACCCAAAACTATTGGATTCCCTGGGTGTGAATTGCGGCTTAGACTACGCTTTTTTCAACGCTTGATATTCTTTGAAGGATTGGTAATAGTGATTTTCTTCGTACAGATGGCACTTCTCAACAATCTGCTTCATCAATTTCAGCGAAAACTTGCGTTCTTGAAGATGCTCGCCCCAGTTTTTCTTTAAGCTGCGATGCGCCATCCGCAGGTTATAGGACGGAATTGCGGTTGAGATGTGGTGTGGCACATGCACATTGATATCGTGGCAAAGAAACTCTACCCAGCGAGGATAATCGCAGTGAACTGTCCCCATGAGTTGGGCGATCGCTTCATTCCACAGCGGAGCCGGAGTAAACGGAATCTCAGCATCGGTGTGATGCACCAAAGTAAAGGTGCTCATCCAGAAGTGATAGACCAGCCAGGGCATCAGCCAAAATTTGACAAAGCCCCAAATCCCGGTTGTAGCAATCAAGAGTGGGAAAAAGAGGGCTGAAAAAATCACCACCGTCGCGATCGACAGCTTCACTTTGTCGCGATCTTTGGGTTCAAAGTTAGCCAAGTCAAAGTGCAATAAAGCCCAGTGGGCGATCGATCCAACCCACCAGAACCAGCCCCGAATCGCCCGATATCCTTGCCGTTTTGCAACGTCAATCTCTTCATAGAACTCGGTTCTAAAGGGTTGCCAAGCGTTGTCTACATCCAGCTTGTTTGTATGGGCATGGTGGTAGTTGTGCAAGATCCGCCAGCTGTGAAAGGGGTAGATCAGCGGTGCCATCATGATATGACCGACCAGATCGTTGACCCAGCGACGGTTAGCAAAAGAGCGATGCCCGCAGTCATGTCCAACGACAAACCATCCGGTCATGGCAGTGCCCGTGAAAATCCAGGCGATCGGCAGCAAATACCAGGGGGAATAGGCGATGGAGACAGCGCCCAAAGCAGCCAGCGCCACCGTGACGAAGACGGTTGTCCAGGCTTTCAGGCGATTTTTTTGAAAACATTCTGGCGGTAGGGTTCGTAAAATGTGCCTCAGCCGGAGGCTAGAGCAATCCTGACCTGCGACAGATGACGAAATTTCAACTTTTTCCTTCGATATCGTCATGAATTAGAAAACTCTCTAACTACAAGAAAATGGAAACGCATAAAAAATCTGCTGAGTCTTGGGGAAGACCGGCAGCAGTCAGTGCTCTATATGCATTTGACCGAAGGTTGAAACTTCAACCTTGCGAACCCGCGAAACCAAACTGAATCAGCTTATTCTTGCAAGGGCACGCTGTAGTCACAGCAGATTAAGTTACACAAGACCGAATTACGTCATCCATTAGGCATAGATTACGCCCATCTCAGTATACCCCGCTTAATACTTCTTAATCACCTAGTCGTCGTAATAATCCACCTGCTTAGGCGGTTTAATTCGGGTACGGCTGGACTGCAACAGCTGTGGCTGATCGGCAAAATTGTAGGGCGTCGGAACAGGATGAACGACATGTACCGTTCGCGTTTGACGGCGGCGCGAAGAGGTGCTCATGAACACAATCACGCCAATCAAAATTAATCCACCGCCAACCAAGATCACCAGTAATACCCCTCCTGCTACCCAGAGAAAAGTAGTCTGGATCTGTCCCGAAGAGGGGTCGGTTTGTCTTAAAGCCGACGGTTCAATTTGCCGTTGATCCGCCAGTTTATCAATCATCCGCTGCTGGTCTTGCAGCTGGGCGATTAGCTGTTCTGTGCTCCGCTGCTGCTTTTCCAGCTGGGTCTTTAAATCTTCAGATTGACTTTGTTGCTTTTCTAATTGACTCTTGATATCCTGAGTGTCGCTTTGCTGCTTATGGAACTGATCGGTCAAATCGCGAGCGACGCCTTGCTGCTGCTCCAGTTGGGTCTGTACTTTCCATTGCTGGGTGGGATCTTGGAAGATTCCGGGAGTCGATTGAGGTTGCGCCGGAACTTGCGCCGTCGCCTGTTCTACCGGAAGCGACGTCAACCCTCTGGCCTGACTTATCGTTGTTAAATCGTTGCGCAACAAAAATAGGGCCGCAACTCCCGTGACCGCACATCCTGCTAGAAATGCCGCAGTATCAGCCATTGTTTTCTCACCTCTACACCACGGCTGGGCTTCAGATGATCCCGATACCCAACTGGTTCGCTTGAAATAGCGAATCTAGTATTCTATATTAGCAAGTTGTCTTGGGAATGACTTACTATATCTTGTGTCCGTAGGATACTTTCTGGCTAAATTTACGCAATTCTTACACAAGTTTCCGGATCAAACAGGTGGATCTTATCAGCAACTACAGATAGCCATACGGTTTCGCCAAGTGTGACAGGGCGATCGGGTTCAATTCGAGCTTGCAACGGCAACCCCCTAGACGGGGCGTTAGACGAATCTTCAGATGAGGATGTTGCGGTCAAATTAACGGTTAAGTAAGTCTCGCTACCCAGCGCTTCAATGTGATCGACTCGTACCGGCAAGTTTTTGGGGGCAGGCAAGCTCATGCTGAGATGTTCTGGGCGAATGCCGAGCGTCAGCGATCGCCCGTCATAGGGTCGTAAAGCTGCCTCCCAGCTGGGGGGGAGGGTGAGCCGAAACTGAGGATGCTGAATGAGCAGCGGGGCTTTGACCTGCACTGGAATAAAATTCATAGGCGGTGAACCGATGAACTCTGCCACAAACTGATTGGCTGGATAATTGTAAAGCTCCAGCGGCGAAGCAATTTGCTGGATTTGCCCGGCATTCATCACGGCAATCCGATCGCCCATCGTCATCGCTTCCGTCTGATCATGAGTCACATAAATAGTAGTGGTGCCTAACTTGCGTTGTAGATTGACAATTTGCGTTCGGGTGGCAGTTCGCAACTTAGCATCCAAGTTAGATAACGGCTCATCCATTAAAAACACCTGCGGGTCGCGCGCCATTGCCCGACCCAACGCCACCCGCTGCTTTTGTCCGCCTGATAGCTGTTTGGGATAGCGATCGAGCAAGGCATCAATTTGCAGCATTTGAGCGACTGTGGACACCCGCTGGGCGATCGCCTTTTCCTCTGCCGACCAGTACTGCCATCTGCGCGGCAGCGGTCGGGTAAGGCTGACTAGCGCCCGCTCGGCCCAAGCTGGGGTAGCTGAAGCGGCGGGTTTTGAATCTGTCGGATGATTGGCACGCCGTAGCCCAAACGCCAAATTGTCATATACGGTCATATGGGGATACAGCGCATAGCTCTGGAACACCATGGCAATATCGCGCTGTTTGGGTGGCAGGTCGTTGACGAGGCGATCGCTCACCCAGATGTTGCCGCCCGTCAGGGTTTCTAACCCGGCAATCAACCGCAGCAGCGTACTTTTGCCGCATCCTGAGGGGCCTACTAGCACCATAAATTCGCCATCTTGGATGGTGAGGTTAATCCGTCGCAGAACGCTAACGGCAGAGCTGGTTTCACTCTCGGCAGCCTCTGCCTCTGCTGGGCTCAGACGAGCCACTTTGCCTCCCTGCCGCTGCGGAAAGCTTTTGTATACGTTCTCTATAACAACCTGCGCCACGGTTACCTTATATGCTGCTTCAGCTATTCTGCCCTATGGTTGAAAAGTTTACCTGGAAGTCTGGGGTTTAGGCGAATTTGGACGGCGGGCGATCGCTCCCCTGCTGATAGCGGCTGATGGATCCCGCCTGAAAGAGTCCGGGCTTCCTCGATAGAATGTAAGGCATAACGTGCTCTAGTGTCAGTGACATGCTCGAAGCTTTCCAGACCCAACTTTATGAGTTAGAACATTTTGCGGATGCTTTAGTTTCTACACAACTGACGCATCTCACTCCCGTCAGCATTGGCATTATCTTTTTAGCCGGGCTCCTGACCAGCCTCACGCCCTGCATGCTTTCCATGCTGCCGATTACGATCGGCTATATTGGCGGCTACGAGGCCAAAACGCGGCTGCAGGCTGCTGCTCAGTCAACCTGGTTCTCTTTGGGGCTGGCCACGACACTGGCGGCCTTGGGCATATTGGCAGCGATCGCCGGTAAAATCTACGGCCAGGTTGGCATTGGGCTGCCCCTGGTGGTGAGCGTAATTGCGATTTTGATGGGGCTGAATTTGCTAGAAGCGTTGCCATTGCAGCTCCCCTCCTGGGGTGGGATGGAGTGGATCTCTAAAGAACTGCCAGAGGGCGTACGCTCCTACTTGATTGGGTTAACCTTTGGCTTGGTGGCGTCTCCTTGCAGTACGCCTGTGTTAGCTACCCTACTTGCCTGGACTTCCACCACCCAAGATCCCATTTTGGGAGGCGTCTTGCTAATTTCTTATACTGCGGGCTATGTGGCACCGTTGATTTTGGCAGGCACCTTTACCGCTTCTATTAAGAAATTGCTGGAGTTACGACGCTGGTCTAGTTGGATTACACCTGCAAGCGGCGCGCTGCTTGTGGGGTTTGGCGTCTTTACGCTGCTCTTTCGGCTATTTCCCTCAGGTCGCGTTTAGTCCAAACCTCAGTTCTCTAGCCCTCGCTTCTGCCCTGACTTCTATCGATCCACAGCCATTTATCTCCAGCCATTTATCCCCAGCCATTCATGACCTCTGATAACGCACCCCCTTCAGAACCGAGTTCATCTTTCCATCTTTGGCGATCGCTCCAGTATTATTTCAAGCGAGAGCTGGTGCCGTTGCTGGCAGACTTGCGGCTGGCGATTGGGCTGCTGTTGGCGATCGCAGGCGTCAGTATTTCTGGCACTGTGATTGAACAAGGGCAATCGCTAGAGTTTTATCAAACCAATTATCCTGAAAGTCCGGCACTGTTTGGCTTTTTGACTTGGAAGGTAATTCTCACGCTGGGGTTTGATCATGTCTATCGCACCTGGTGGTTTTTGGCGCTGCTGATTTTGTTTGGGGCTAGCCTGACTACCTGCACCTTCAAGCGACAGATTACGGCACTGCGCTGGTTTTCTCGCACTTGGAATTTTTATAGTCAGCCTCGCCAGTTTCAAAAAATGGCGTTGAGTGCAGAGCTGCCTCAGGGATCGCTAGATGCTCTGATTCCGGTTCTGGAACAGCGCCGCTATAGAATCTTTCGGGATGGCGATAAGCTCTACGCCCATAAAGGCATTGTGGGACGGATTGGTCCGATCGTCGTTCATGCTGCCATGCTGATTACGCTGGTGGGGGCGATCGTCGGTTCCATGACGGGATTTTTTGCGCAAGAAATGGTTCCCAGTGGCGAAACCTTTCAGATCCGCAATATTTTTGATGCGGGGCCGTTTGCCGCGTCGCAGATTCCCAAAGATTGGTCGGTTAAGGTAGAGCGGTTTTGGATTGACTACACACCCAAGGGCACGATTGACCAGTTCTATTCCACGCTGGCGGTGCTGGATCAAACCGGACAAACAGTCGATCGCCAAACCATTCATGTCAACAAGCCCCTGCGCCATAACGGGGTGACGCTGTATCAGGCAGATTGGGGGATTGCCGCTGTACGGTTTCGGCTGAACAATAGCCCGACGCTGCAACTGTCCATGTCGGAATTGGATACGGGCGGCAAAGGTCGCCTGTGGGGCACCTGGATTCCTACTAAGCCTGATTTGAGCGAGGGGGTTTCAGTGATTGCGAAAGATTTGCAAGGCATTCTGTTGATCTACGATCAGGAAGGCAAGCTGATTTCTACTGTGCGCGAGGGCATGTCCACTGAAGTGAATGGGACCACCTTATCGATCGCTGAAATTGTGGGCAGTACGGGTCTACAGATTAAAGCTGATCCGGGTATTCCGCTGGTTTATGCCGGCTTTGGGCTGCTGATGCTGGGGGTGATCATGAGCTACATCTCTCATTCGCAAATCTGGGCGCTGCAAACTGCGGAAGGGTTTTACATTGGTGGCAAAACCAACCGTGCCCAAGTCACGTTTGAACGGGAAATGATTGGCATTCTGGAGCAAATCGGCGCGCCGCCCCACCAGGGAGCTGAGATCCTGGTGACACCCTAGAACCTGACTCAGGAAGGTAAATTTAATCAAACCCAAAACTTAATTTTTGAAAGCGCGACATTGCCGCGCTTTCAAAAATTAAACGTTCGGTTTTAATGAATTCGTGATCCTCAGCAAAAATAACGCTCTAGCAAGCTGCCATGGGACAGGGTGTGACAGCGCAGGTTGCTATCGGCAGCAGCACGCTCATGGTGGTGCCACTGGCGGCATCGGATTGAATGGAAAACAGTCCTCCGTGCGCCTCTACAATTCGTTTAACGATCGCTAAGCCCAACCCGGTACCGTCCAACTTGGTTGAGTAAAACGGTTCGCCCAGATGCGGTAGTAGATCTGCGGGAATTGGATCACCGCCATTCTGCACTTGAATGCAAACGTAAGCCGGATCCTGCCCAATCGCCACCCGACAGGTCACGGTTTCTCCAGGTGCGATCGCTTCACAGGCATTGCGAATCAGATTAATAAAAATCTGTTTGAGCTTATCCTCATCTCCTAAAATCTTTACCGCTGAAGCCATGGGAATCAACTGGATCTTGCGCTCTAGCGCTTCGGGCATTTGACCTAGGAAGCCCACCATGCCCTGAATCAGTTGATTCACCTCAAGTTCCAGCAGCTGAAGGATTTGAGGTTTGGCATAGAGCAAAATTTCTTCTAACAGCCGCTCTAATCGATCGGCTTCTGCCAGGGACAGATGCGCTCGCTCTTGATCGATGGCATTCAGTTCCA
>DATNOY010001121.1:0-10518 GCA_036703495.1 Coleofasciculaceae cyanobacterium | reverse complement strand
TCGGCGAGATCGATCGCGTCCGGCGACGTGCCCAGGATCGGCACGCCGGCTGCCTGCAGCCCTTCTGCCAGCTTCAGCGGCGTCTGTCCGCCAAACTGGATAATCACCCCTTCAGGGATCTCCGCTTCCACAATGTTCAGCACATCTTCTTTGGTCAGTGGCTCAAAGTAGAGGCGATCGCTCGTGTCATAGTCAGTAGAGACCGTTTCGGGGTTGGAGTTGACCATGATGGTTTCAAAGCCATCTTCTCGCAGGGCAAAAGAGGCATGACAGCAGCAGTAGTCAAACTCAATTCCTTGCCCAATCCGGTTAGGCCCGCCGCCCAAAATCATAATTTTGCGCCGTTCGGAAGGCAACACTTCGGATTCTACAGCAGGTACTGCTTCTTCCCCCGCCATCAAAGATAGCTCTGCCGATTCATACGTAGAGTAGTAGTAGGGGGTCAAGGCTTCAAATTCGGCAGCGCAAGTATCCACCGTTTTGTAAACCGGGATGATGCCCAAGCTCTTGCGGTAGGCTCTGACTTCGTCTTCGTGGGTTTTGGTAGCATAGGCAATCTGGCGATCGCTGAACCCCTGTTGCTTCACGGCATACAGCAGCTCGCGGGTCAGCTTGTTCAGCGGCGTTTTCTTGAGAAACTTCTCGGTTTCCAGCAGTTCCTGCAGCTTGTCCAAGAACCAAGGATCAATGGCAGTGAGCTCATAAATTTCCTCCGCAGTCATGCCCAGCAGCATGGCTTGCCGGATGGTAAAGATCCGCTCTGGATTGGGAATCCGTAACCCCGAACGAATTTGCTCTAGGCTAGGCAGCTTCTCAGGACGATCGCAGCCCCAGCCTGCCCGTCCGGTCTCCAGCGATCGCAATGCTTTTTGGAAGGATTCTAGGAACGTGCGACCGATGGCCATGGCCTCGCCCACCGATTTCATTTGGGTAGTAAGGACGGGCGTAGAGCCAGGAAATTTCTCGAAGGCAAAGCGAGGAATTTTGGTGACGACATAGTCAATCGTTGGCTCAAAGCTGGCGGGCGTTTTCTTGGTAATGTCGTTGGGAATTTCATCCAGGGTGTAGCCTACGGCTAACTTGGCTGCCATTTTGGCGATCGGGAAGCCGGTCGCTTTAGAAGCCAGGGCCGAACTCCGCGAAACGCGTGGATTCATCTCAATGACAACCACTTCGCCGGTCTCCGGATTGACGGCAAACTGGATGTTGGAACCTCCCGTTTCTACGCCAATTTCGCGAATAATTTTGATGGAAGCATCCCGCAGACGCTGATATTCTTTATCGGTGAGGGTCTGAGCCGGAGCGACGGTAATGGAGTCGCCGGTATGGATGCCCATTGGATCCAGGTTCTCGATCGAGCAGATGATCACCACGTTATCGGCTAGATCGCGCATTACCTCCAGCTCATATTCTTTCCAGCCCAGCAGCGATTTCTCAATCAAAATTTGGGAAACCGGGCTGGCATCTAAGCCAGATTGAGAAATCTCTTCAAATTCTTCTTGGTTGTAGGCAATACCGCCACCCGTACCACCCATCGTAAAGGCGGGACGGATGATCAGCGGATAGGTGCCAATTTCATGGGCGATCGTCTTAGCCTCTGCCATGGTTTCGGCCAGACCGGAGGGGCAAACCCCTACACCAATCCGCTCCATGGCTTGTTTAAATAGCTTGCGATCTTCCGCCATTTCGATCGCTGGCAGCTTGGCTCCAATCAGCTCCACGTTGTATTGGTCTAGGGTGCCGTTCTTGGCCAATGCCACCGCCAAATTGAGCGCCGTTTGGCCGCCCATGGTAGGCAGCAGGGCATCGGGACGCTCTTTCTCAATAATCTTGGCAACGATTTCAGGCGTCAGCGGCTCAATATAAGTCCGGTTAGCCGTCTCTGGGTCGGTCATGATCGTGGCGGGGTTGGAGTTGACCAACACTACCTCATAGCCTTCATCGCGTAGGGCTTTGCAGGCTTGAGTCCCGGAATAGTCAAACTCACAGGCTTGCCCAATGACGATCGGCCCAGAGCCAATCAGCAGAATTTTATGAAGATCGTTGCGGCGCGGCATAGGTCAGACCAAGCTTATTTAAATCCAGACTATTGTAAGGGGATTCTGTCCGATCGTTTTGAAGCGATCGCTTCAAGTTGAAAACCCATTGTCTGGGAAGATAGTGGGTTCGGCCAATAAAAAAAGACAGACCTCTAGCTTTAACCCATCAGGAGCGTGCATGGAGCCGATCAGTATTGCCAATGCAGAACATTATATTTGGGGCGAGCGCTGCGATGGCTGGCATTTGCTGCAGCGAGAAGACCTCAGCGTGATTCAAGAGCGGGTGCCGCCCGGTCAAGCAGAAGTCCAGCATTTGCACCGGCGATCGCGGCAGTTTTTCTATATCCTGAGCGGCACAGCCACTCTTGTAGTCGGAGAGGCGGCCATTCAGCTCAGCCCATTTCAGGGTTTAGAAGTGCCGCCCGGCGTGCCGCACCAGTTTAGAAATGATTCGGATGCAGAGGTGATCTTTGTCGTGATTTCCTCACCTCAGAGCCACGGCGATCGGCAAAATTTGTCTGATTTTCCCTAGGGTGCAAATTGATGGAAGCCGGTTAGTGCAGCTCGTTCAGACATTTGCCGCTTACCTCCTGTATTCGCTAAAATAGTACATAGATATTATCTAACGCTGTGACCTTAAATCTAGATATTGTTAGAGGGCGATCGTCGATCTTTGATCTACAGTTAAGTCAACTTGTAGTCAACCTAGACCTCGCCCAAAATTTAAGATCTAGAGTTGAGTGTGTTCAGGCTTATTTAGGCTCGTCTATTATCGACATCAGCTTGTGCTAGCCCTAACCGGAGAGTACTTGCTAGCTCAAGTCGGAAAATATTGTCAGGAGAATATGAAATGAATAGCTGCATTTTGATGGCGGAAGTGACCCAAGATCCTCAGCTCCGCTACACGCCCGATAACCAAACGCCGATCTCTGAGATGACGGTGCAAATTGCCGGGCTCCGAGATGAAGACCCCCCCGCTACTCTCAAGGTTGTGGGTTGGGGCAATCTGGCTCAAGAGATTCAGGAAAAATATCATGTGGGCGATCGCCTGATTGTAGAAGGTCGCTTGAATATGAATCGGATCGATCGTCCCGAAGGCTTTAAAGAAACTCGGGCCGAACTGACCGCTCAGCGGATTCACCTGATTGGCGCGGACGCCAGTCTGTCTACGGCATCGGCAACGCCCGCATCTACAGCAGCCACCGCTCCGGCTAGTGTCCCCGCCGCTCCGGCCTCAGCGCCTAAAGCCAAGCCCACGGCTCGAACAGCGCCCCCGGCCTCGGAGCCTGCCAAAACCCCTGCCTATGCTGCCAAATCTAGCCCTGAACCCGTCGTCGATTACGACGATATTCCGTTTTAAATTTGGCGCTAAATCTAGCGTGAGAAAGGTGGTCAAACCTCTAGATGTGGGGTAGTATGATCCTTTTCCTCTCGCTCTAGTCCCTATCCATGGTGCTAGAGCAATAGCGGTCATGACCTTGAGGGCTGACCAAAATTGTATTTGCTGCACGATATTGAGGACTCACTCATGGTTCAAGACCTCGAACGTACTCGCTCCGATCGCCCTTCTCCGGCTGACCAATTTCCTGACTCAGCGCCCGCTGCTAATCCCGTCTTTTTTAGAACCTACAGCCGTCGTGGCGAAAAGGCGGCTAACGTTCGAGAAACCTGGGAAGAGGTGTGCGATCGCACTTTGCGCGGCATTGTGGAATTGGGTAAGCTGACGCCCACCGAAGCCGACTTGGTGAGTCGGATGCAGCGTCAGCTCAAAAGTTTGCCGTCGGGTCGCTGGCTCTGGGTGGGTGGCACAGATTGGATTACCAAACCCGAAAATTTCTCAGGTGCCTACAATTGCACCAGTACCAATGTGGTAGATTGGCGAGCCTTCGGCTTAATGATGGATTTGGCGATGATGGGCTGCGGCACGGGCGCAGTCCTGGAACCCAAATACATTCAAAAGCTGCCCGCCATTCGCAACCGGATCACAGTGACCATGGTGGGCGAAATTGGCACCACGCCGGTTGAGTCCCGCCGAGACAGCACCGAAGTCAGCGTTGAGCAAGGACGGATTAACGTTTGCGTCGGTGATAGCCGCAGAGGTTGGGTCAGTTCTTATCAAACGCTGCTCGAAGCTTCCACCGACGATCGCTTCTCTGGTGAGGTGGAGGTTGCCATTGACCTTAGCGATGTGCGTCCGGCCGGTGAACGGCTGAAGGGATTTGGGGGCGTTGCGAATCCGGTGCGGCTGCCTCAGCTGTATGAACGCTGCGCCAAAATTTTGAATAAAGCGATCGGTCGGCAGTTAAATGCGATTGAGTGCTGTTTGTTGATTGATGAGGCGGCTGCCTGCGTGGTGGCCGGCAACATCCGACGATCGGCCGGGATGCGTCAGTTTGACAGTGAAGATGCGATCGCCGCTACCGCCAAAGACAATCTCTGGCAACAGGATGCCGCTGGCAACTGGCGGATTGATCCCGAGCGAGATGTGCTGCGTATGGCTAACCACACGCGTGTTTTTCATCACAAACCCACGTTGCAAGAATGCACCGATGCCGTTCGTAAGCAGTTTTACTCTGGTGAAGGAGCAATTCAATGGGCGGGAGAAGCGATCGCCCGTTCCAATAGCGATATCTTGACCGCCGAGTTAAAAACGGCTTTCTTGCAAGCCTATGACCAGGGTAAGGGTCGGCAATGGCTCCAAGCGCAATATCCCCAGATGCCTGCCCCTGAATTAGAGCATCGCTTAGGGCGATATGGTCTGAATCCTTGTGTGACAGCAGAAACCTGGGTTCATACCGGAGATGGTCCGCGCCAAGTTAAGGATCTGATTAATCGGCAACACAGCACCTATGTGAATGGGGAGCTGTTTAGCACCACGCCTGAAGGATTTTTCTTTACGGGAGAGAAGCCGATTGTGCAGCTGCAAACTCAGGAAGGGTATCAGCTCCGCTTAACGGCCAATCATCAGGTTTTGAAGGTGACGGCTCAAACCCAGAAGAAACAGTATTCTGAATGGGTGGAAGTGGCAGAACTACAGCCTGGCGATCGCATCCTGTTACACAACCATCGCGATCTGCAGCCCTGGCAAGGTATCGGGACGCTGGAAGAAGGGTGGCTGTTAGGAAGTCTCGTAGGCGATGGTAGTCTGGCTACCACCCAGTGGAATGACACCGCTTATCTGAGGTTTTGGCAAAGCTCTCAAGACGAAATGAGCCAATTTGCCGCTGCTCTTCTAGAAACCTCAGTTGGCTATACCAGAACCACATCAACTGCCTGCTATCACTCGCAGCTCAAGCATCGAGTCATTAACTCAACGGGATTAGCCAAATTGGCGGCTGAGTTTGGCATTACGCCAGGTAAGAAGGGCATTACACCCGAAATCGAGCAGGCTAGCTATGAGTTTTACCGGGGGTTCCTGCGGGGCTTGTTTGATGCGGATGGCAGTGTGCAAGGCACTCAGATGAAAGGAGTCAGCGTCCGTCTGGCTCAAAGCAATTTGGCAACGCTGCAGTCGGTGCAACGCATGCTCTCCAGATTGGGAATTGTCTCTACGCTCTACCAGGAGCGCCGCACTGAAGGCTATCGCGCTTTGCCAGACAGCAACCGAGAGCTTGCCCCATATTTTTGCAAAGCTCAGCATGAGTTGGTGATCTCTAACGATAATTTGCTTTACTTCCAGGAGCTCATTGGCTTCCAGGAACCGGATAAAGCGGCCAAGCTGCAAGAGAGCTTAGGCAACTACAAACGGCAGATGAATCGAGAAAGGTTCGCGGTTACGGTATCCGCCATTCAGCCTGATGGCATAGCAGCGGTCTACGATTGTACTGTCCCTGGCCCAGCACGATTTGATGCTAACGGGCTGGTGGCACACAATTGCGGTGAAATCTTGGGTGAAAATTTCCACTGCAACTTGTCTGAGATTCATCTTAATCAGCTCGATCCGTTTAACTTGAAAGACCAGGAAGATGCATTTACGGCAGGTGCGCTCTCAGTCGCCGGTTTGCTCAACCATCAGTTTGGGGAAGCCCGTTATCACGAATCGCGGCAGCTCGACCCGATCGTCGGGGTCTCCTTCACCGGGCTGTTCGATTTCTTTGTGCATGCCTTTGGGGTAGAGTGGCTGAACTGGTGGGAGCAAGGTCGTCCTGATACGGTGACTGGACTGCAATTTAAGCAGAAAGAGCAGGAATACCTGAGCCGCTGGAAGGCGATCGTGCATCGAGTGGTAGGCGAGTATTGCGATCGCCACCAGCTCCCCCGTCCCAACCGCTGCACCACCGTACAACCGGCCGGTACCAAGAGCCTGTTAACCGGCGCGAGTCCGGGCTGGCATCCGCCCAAGGCGCAGCGCTTCCTACGCCGGATTACCTTCCGCAAGAATGATCCGGTAGCGTTAGCGTGCTATGAGTATGGCTACCGCCTGATCCCGTCCCAATCGGATAAGGATGAACAGGGCAGACTGTTGGATGATGCCTTTGATCCGCGCTGTACGGAATGGTTAGTCGAGATTCCGGTAGAAGTTTCCTGGGCAAACTTGCCAGGAGCCGACCAGGTTGACATTTCCAAGTTCACGGCATTGGCCCAAACTGACTTCTACATGCAAGTTCAGAAGTACTATACGGCCCACAACACCTCTGCCACGATTGAGCTTCGGGAAAGCGAAATTGATGCCTTAGCCGCTCGGCTGCATCAAGCCATCGAATCGGATGAGGGCTATATCTCAGCTGCTCTCCTGGCTCGGTTTGATGATCTGCAAACGTTCCCCCGCTTGCCGTTTGAGCCGATCACGAAACAAGAGTATGAGCAGCTTTCCCAGGAAGTGCTGGCGCGTCGTCAGACGGATAATTTCCATCTGGTCTTGAGCCGCTATGATTCTGGCGAAATGCTGGAGGCGGGGCCGGCCGGTTGCGATAGCGATAAGTGTATGCTGCCTGAACAAAAGAAATAGCGGCAACTTTTTGTTGAGTGATCTAGTGCGTTAAAGTCGTGAATCAAACAGGAGGGCGATCGCTCTCCTGTTTTGTTTGTAGCGGTTTACACTCAGCTAAAGCCAGGTTATTTTTGGAAAGTCTTGCTCCACGAGACTTTCCAAAAATAACCTGGACTAAACTCCGTTGAAAATTGCCTAAGCTGTAGCCGCAGAGATTAGGAAAGGGGGTTTGGCTGCGGCTATTCAAGACGCTGAGACGGAAACCGGATCTCTCAAGTCTCTACAAAATCGCCGAAATTTCTTTCCAGTAGATCCGCTTAAACGGCTCCTGTTCCCC
Source organism: Coleofasciculaceae cyanobacterium (assembly GCA_036703495.1). Lineage (GTDB taxonomy): Bacteria > Cyanobacteriota > Cyanobacteriia > Elainellales > Elainellaceae > Drouetiella. The sequence continues at coordinate 3,212 of DATNOY010001121.1, read as the reverse complement.
CAACTGGTATTGATCTAGTAAGCCCTTGCTGCGAATAGTAATCGTTTTTTCTTGTTTAATGACGATCGTGGCATCTTCGCTTACATTCTGCGTTAACAGCAGCTCTACTTCACTCGGATTATCCAGAATCACAATATTGCTTTTGTCGTAGAACAGTCCCTCTTGTTCTAAGGTATCTTCCGAGTATTCAGCAATCAACAAATCCAGGGTTGGATTGCGGAGCAAACTTTGGACTTTGGTGTTATAGCTGCCAATCATCTGCTTTTCACCTCGATTGACAAACACGCCACCTTGACAAATCGCCCCAATTTTCCAGCTAGGATGTTTGACCGAGATTTGATCAATCAGTTCCTTCAGTTCTTCCAGAGAAATATAGTTAAAACTCAAAATCGGAATTTTTGAGTCATCGCCTGATTCAAAAAAGGTTCTCAATATTTTCCCAGTCACATCCACACTAGCGCCAATTGCCGGACGCAAATGCATATACACACCTGGTGCTGCATTGATTTCAACAATGCCAAACTTTCCTTCTTTCCAGGAGCGGGAAATGTCTGGCGTCAAGACATCAATGCCTAAACACACTAGCCGAAAATGCTGCGCAATGTCCTGCGCCAGAATGATATTGTCTGGGTGAACTCTAGGCGTTGCATCTAGACTCATGCCGCCCGACGATAAGTTAGCAACCTTGCGCAGAAAGACCACGCGATCGCGTCCAATTACACTATCCAATTGCAGGGATTGTTCCGATAAAAACCGTTCCATGGAGTCATCGGTGATGATTTTGCCCAGAGGGGATGTGGGCGTATCTAGCCGCTCAGGTTTGGCATTTTCGGCAGCAATCAGTTGGGCGATTGTGGATTCTCCATCCCCCACGACTAACGCAGGCTGTCGCTCTGTAGCGGCCACAAATTTACCATTGACGCACAGCAGCCGATGATCGTTGCCATACACATGCTACTCCACAATTACTCGAATCGGTTCGCCTTCTGGATGCGCTTCCACTGCTCGATCAAAGGCAAACTCAGCTTCCTGATCATTCTGCACTTCCGCCGTTACACCAATGCCCTTATGTCCGACAACAGGCTTGATCGCTACTGGATAACCAAGGCGCTGCGTGGTTGCCAAAACGCCCTCCCGAGTTGAGACAATTTCTCCTTGGGGCACCGGAAACCCCAAAGCCGCTAGAAAGGCCTTGCAGTCATCCTTGCGCGTGGTGAAATTGGAATCGAGATGGCTATCTTGATCAAACGTGGTGGCAATCCCACGAATCTGCTTTCTGCCATAGCCATATTGCATCAACCCTTCGTCAGGTAGATAAAAGGTAGGAATTCCCTGCTCGTTGGCAGAATTGAGCAAGGCATAAACGGTAGGGCCCCCATAGGGCGATCGGCGAAATCGACCTTGTAGCATCTTGATCTGACCCTCCAAGTTGAAAGCCCGATCGCGCGAAATATCTTCAAACCAATCCCATACGGCGTATACGATCCCCCGACTGGTGAGTTCATGCAGCGAATCGATCGCAATGCGTACGGCTTTTTCCAAAGGCTTAATGCTATAGCGATGGCAGCGCAACTCCATATCCAATTTGCCTAACTCCACCGCCGTTTGGGCAAACAGCTGCGCATAAGATTCAAATTGCAGTCCTTGAAGCTGAGGATACCGTTCCGTTATGGCAGTGACATAGGTGGCTAGGGGCAGTGGCTCAAGGGAACTATTCAAGGCAAAATCAAACACAAACGCCCCCCCTTGCAGATAAGGGTTGGCTCCGGAGTAGTGCTTGAAATGGAAAACGTCAAATAAATCAGCTTCTTTCATGGGCAGAATTGGGGCATCAACATCTAAAACCATAGGAAAAGCGGCGCGTCAAGCGGTTGCTAATTCTATGGTAAAGACTTTATTGCTGCTGCTGGCTGTTCTCCCCAATACTCCTAGGGGATGATAAATTCAATAAAATCCGTAATTGGGGGATGGGATCGTTACCCCCATCCCCCTACGCTATCCCTATTTTCAAGTGCGTAATTCTCAAGTGCGTAGCGCTAAACCGACACAGCCAAGCCCACACAAAGCCCACACACAGAGAAGGACGCAAGTGCTAATGAACCCCAGCTCGCTTCAAGATCAGATTGAATTTAGAGCGATCGGGCGAGAGCGGAGCCGCACTTCGCAAAACCTTTTCCATCAGTCCGGGCAGCAAGCGATCGCACCAGACGGCCAGATGGCTTTGCCACCCCACCAAAATTTCGGACGATCCCCGCTTGAGACCGGCAACTAGCGATCGCGCCACCCGTTCTGAAGACATAGGGACAACCCAGCGGAACCATTGAAACTCGCGCACCATGTCGGTATCGGTCAGAGAAGGCAGCAGGGCCATAACTTGAACATTGTGGGCTGCCAGTTCGCCTCGCAGGGCCTGGGTAAATCCCAAGATGGCAAACTTGGTAGCCGAGTAGGTTGCCATGGTTGGCGCAGCGAGTTTTCCCATCAGGCTCGAAACATTGACAATCTTGCCTTCTCCCTTGGCCACCATGCGACGGGCCACAAATCGCGTGATGGTATACATTCCCACCAAATTGACGGCAATTTCTTCTTGCACATCGGGCAAGCGAGTTTGAAGAAATGGCGCTTGATGGGCGACGCCAGCACAGTTAATCAAGAGGTGGATAGGGCCATAATTTCGCCAGGCTTGAGCGATCGCCACATTCACTTCCACAACTTGCGTCAAATCTAGAGGTAGCACAATGGACTCTACGCCCAATGCTTCCACTTCTGCGGCTACCTCTACCAATCGCTGCTGATTGCGCGCCACCAGCAGTACCCGTTTTACACCTTCCTTGGCAAGTTCCAGCGCGATCGCTTTGCCAATTCCGCGTGAGGCTCCGGTAATCAGAGCTGTTTTTCCTGCAATATTCATAATCAAAATCTCCTAAATTCGAGTCTTACTGCATGTTGCATGCCGGTTAATACCGTGAACATGGGGCTCAACACAGCAACATCAACACAGCGACATCAACAGAGTCGGCAAACCGAATTGTGAATTCCGGGATGCAGTAGAACGAAATACGCCTAACGTAGGCTATGGCTAATACAAGCTGTGACTAAAGATACGCCTAAAGACAAGCCGTAACTGATACGAGCTGTAAGGGTTGACTGTCAGTCCTCCGACTGATGCAGCCTATTTGAATTGAGACAGGTGAAAACTTTTAAAATCGTTG